>NZ_JAZBQB010000002.1:0-245000 GCF_036348415.1 Nitrospirillum karajorum | reverse complement strand
CCCGTTACATTTTCGGCGCAGGCCGGCTTATCTAGACCAGTGAGCTATTACGCTTTCTTTAAAGGATGGCTGCTTCTAAGCCAACCTCCTGGTTGTCATGGCCTTCCCACATCCTTTCCCACTTAGCCACCACTTGGGGACCTTAGCTGGCGGTCTGGGCTCTTTCCCTCTCGACGATCGACCTTAGCACCGACCGTCTGGCTGCCGGACTGCACTCCACGGTATTCGGAGTTTGGTTAGGTTTGGTAAGGCTCGCGCCCCCCTAGCCCATCCAGTGCTCTACCCCCGCGGGTGATCATCCGACGCTCTACCTAAATAGATTTCGCGGAGAACCAGCTATTTCCTGATTTGATTGGCCTTTCACCCCTATCCACAGCTCATCCCCGACCTTTTCAACGGGCGTGGGTTCGGCCCTCCAGTGGGTGTTACCCCACCTTCAGCCTGGCCATGGATAGATCATCAGGTTTCGGGTCTACAGCAGGCAACTCAAGCGCCCTATTCAGACTCGCTTTCGCTACGCCTCCAGCTATCGCCTTAAGCTCGCTGCATACTGTAAGTCGCTGACCCATTATACAAAAGGTACGCCGTCACGGCCTATGCCGCTCCGACTGCTTGTAGGCATCCGGTTTCAGGTACTGTTTCACTCCCCTCGTCGGGGTGCTTTTCACCTTTCCCTCACGGTACTGGTTCGCTATCGGTCACTGAGGAGTACTTAGGCTTGGAGGGTGGTCCCCCCACGTTCAGACAGGATTTCACGTGTCCCGCCCTACTCGAGGATCAATGCCGGTTTACCCGTACGGGGCTTTCACCCACTCTGGCATGCCTTTCCAGGCATTTCCGGTTATGTAGCATCAATCACTGGCCTGGTCCGCGTTCGCTCGCCACTACTAGCGGAGTCTCGGTTGATGTCCTTTCCTCCGGGTACTTAGATGTTTCAGTTCCCCGGGTTCGCTTCTCCAACCTATGAATTCAGTTGAAGATACCCATCGCTGGGTGGGTTTCCCCATTCGGAAATCCACGGATCAATGCCTGCTCGCGGCTCCCCATGGCTTATCGCAGCGTGCTACGTCCTTCATCGCCTCTCAGTGCCAAGGCATCCACCAGATGCCCTTAATTCACTTGATACACCGTCAGCGCTCCCTCGCGCAGGGACAAGCCCATCGCCAGGTCACGACCGACAAAACTTCAGAAGGTCATTCGCCAATCCCGCAACTCCCGTACGTCGTACGGCGTCCACGGAACCGGGAATGGTCCTCGGTTACACTAGACCCTCTTCACAATGTCCAAGACCCCTGATCCTCTCCTCGGAGACGATCAACAGGCGATCGCGATAGCGTCTCGCCTGTAATCTCTACATAACGTCTTTTTGACAGACCCTCTTTATCCCCGCCTCAACACCGGCCAGCATAACGCCGAATGGTGGAGGCGATCGGGATCGAACCGACGACCTCATGCTTGCAAAGCACGCGCTCTCCCAACTGAGCTACGCCCCCGTCTCCGGGTCGCTGGGGATAGAGTGGTGGGCCAGGCAAGATTTGAACTTGCGACCTCACGCTTATCAAGCGCGCGCTCTAACCAGCTGAGCTACTAGCCCACGGGATCACGAAGCCATAAGCCTCGCGCCGTTCTAAAGGGTCTGGAGAAGGGATGCGCCGACGGCGGAACCTACGGGCCGGTTAAAACCACGCTCACCCAAAACAGGCAAGCCGTGAACCCAGCGCAGGCAATCCTTAGAAAGGAGGTGATCCAGCCGCAGGTTCCCCTACGGCTACCTTGTTACGACTTCACCCCAGTCGCTGACCGTACCGTGGTCGGCTGCCTCCTTGCGGTTAGCGCACCGGCTTCGGGTAAAGCCAACTCCCATGGTGTGACGGGCGGTGTGTACAAGGCCCGGGAACGTATTCACCGCGGCGTGCTGATCCGCGATTACTAGCGATTCCAACTTCATGCACTCGAGTTGCAGAGTACAATCCGAACTGAGATGGCTTTTGGAGATTAGCTACCCCTCACGAGGTCGCTGCCCACTGTCACCACCATTGTAGCACGTGTGTAGCCCAGCCCATAAGGGCCATGAGGACTTGACGTCATCCCCGCCTTCCTCCGGCTTGTCACCGGCAGTTTCTCCAGAGTGCCCAACCAAATGATGGCAACTGAAGATGGGGGTTGCGCTCGTTGCGGGACTTAACCCAACATCTCACGACACGAGCTGACGACAGCCATGCAGCACCTGTCTTACCGTCCCCGAAGGGAAAAGTACGTCTCCGTACCGGTCAGTAGATGTCAAGAGCTGGTAAGGTTCTGCGCGTTGCTTCGAATTAAACCACATGCTCCACCGCTTGTGCGGGCCCCCGTCAATTCCTTTGAGTTTCAACCTTGCGGCCGTACTCCCCAGGCGGAGTGCTTAATGCGTTAGCTGCGACACCGAAGTTCTAAGAACCCCAACGTCTAGCACTCATCGTTTACGGCGTGGACTACCAGGGTATCTAATCCTGTTTGCTCCCCACGCTTTCGCGCCTCAGCGTCAGTATCGGTCCAGTGAGCCGCCTTCGCCACCGGTGTTCTTCCCAATATCTACGAATTTCACCTCTACACTGGGAATTCCACTCACCTCTCCCGAACTCAAGCCGCCCAGTCTCAAGCGCAATTCCCAGGTTAAGCCCGGGGATTTCACGCCTGACTTGAGCAGCCGCCTACGCGCCCTTTACGCCCAGTAATTCCGAACAACGCTAGCCCCCTTCGTATTACCGCGGCTGCTGGCACGAAGTTAGCCGGGGCTTCTTCTCACGTTACCGTCATCATCGTCACGTGCGAAAGAGCTTTACAACCCTAAGGCCTTCATCACTCACGCGGCATTGCTGGATCAGGGTTGCCCCCATTGTCCAATATTCCCCACTGCTGCCTCCCGTAGGAGTCTGGGCCGTGTCTCAGTCCCAGTGTGGCTGATCATCCTCTCAGACCAGCTACCGATCGTCGGCTTGGTGAGCCGTTACCTCACCAACTACCTAATCGGACGCGGGCCCCTCCTTCGGCGATAAATCTTTCCCTGACAGTCTCCACAACCATCAGGCTCATCCGGTATTAGCTCCAGTTTCCCGGAGTTATTCCGAACCAAAGGGCAGGTTCCCACGCGTTACTCACCCGTGCGCCACTAAGGCCGAAGCCTTCGTTCGACTTGCATGTGTTAGGCATGCCGCCAGCGTTCGTTCTGAGCCAGGATCAAACTCTCAGGTTCTGTGCGGTATCCCAATCGCCGTCGCCGGCAATCAAGAACCTCGGCGGAAACCAACCTTCGTCGGCACCTAAACCCAAGTCCGTTCCTGAACCCCCGATCGCTCAGGGGTCAATTTCAGAGCATGTATTCAAGATGCGTTCTGGTCGTTTCCATGTTGCTGCCCGTACCGGGCCCATCATCGGAACCGCCGTCTGCGCATCCCTTCTCAAGACGTTCACTTGTTCAAGAACCCGTGGCCCAAACGCAAATACGCGCTCAAACCACAACCCCATCCTTGACCGATCCCCACGAGGATCAGCCCACACCCGGACAGGAAGGGCAAATTCCGTTTCGTCCAGCGGCGTTACCGCCAGAACCGCAACCCCTCAATCACCAGCGTCATCCGCCAGAACTCAGGGATCGCTTCGCCGTCGCGCCGTTCGTTGTCGCCCGCCGCGTCGGTGAACGGGGTTATAGTGACCCCACCGGGGGCCTGTCTACAGAAATCTTGCAGCACCATGACGATTTTTGCCGAACCTCAGGACCCCATACATATGCTCGCGCGCACGCGGGTGTAAGGGGCCCCAAAGGGTTTTTACCGCCGGTCGGGAGCCGCCGACGGGGAGTTGCGCCCCTGGGCGGACGCCGCCAGGATGGCGCGGCTTCTGTCTGAAGACAGGATGGCGTCCAAATCCTGTAGCAAGCGGCGGCGCCAGTTGGGCCGCTCCCGATCCGTGCCCGGCAGGTTCACGGCCTCCCCCTCCCCGGCCAAGTCGTCGGCCTGGGCCAGCATCAGAGCCGACGGCGCCGCCGCGACGAAGGCATGAATGGCAGCCGCCACCGCGTCGTCCAGGTCCCCCTCCTCGGCAGGAAGGTCGGCAGCCGGCAGCAGGCCGGCGGCGGCCACCTGATCCAGCAGGACGCACTTTTCCCGTTGCCGCGCCGCGTGCGCCTCCGCGGAAGCGATGTCGGTCAACAGGCCAAGGCTGCGCTTTTCCGCGATGTCGGCCCCTATCCACCAGCCCGCCAGGGTCGGCAGATCATGGGTCGAGACGCAGGCGGCGGCGTTGGCCGGCCAGCGCACCGGGTCGCGGAAGCGATCCCCCTCCCGCTCGAACCACAGCACCCGGTAGGACAGGATACCGGCATCGGCCAGCCGCTCGCGGAAGCCTTCGGGGACGGTGCCCAGATCCTCCCCCACCACGGCCACGCCAGCACGGTGGCTTTCCAGCAGCAGCCGGGCCAGCAAAATATCGAACGGCGCCCGGACATAGGCGCCATCGCGGCCCAGGGCAGCGTTCGGGACCCAGAACAGGCGGTTCAGGCCCATGACGTGATCGACGCGCAACAGGCCGGCATGGCGCATGTTGGCCGCCAGCAACTCGGCAAACGCCGCGCCTGCCGTCGCTTCCTGCACCAAGGGAATGGGGGGCGGGAGGTTCCACACCTGTCCCTCGGCGGAAAACAAATCCGGCGGGGCGCCCACGGAAGCGCCCAAGGCGAAGGCGCCGGGCGTCCCCCAGGTCTCCGCCCCGTCCGGCGCCGCGCCCACCGCCAAGTCGCGGTAAAAGCCGAGCCGCAGCCCCCCTGCGCCGCCGCCTGGGCCGCAGCGGCCAGTTGGCGGTCGGCCAACCATTGCAGCCAGCTATGGAAATCGGCCTCTTCGGCGGCGACGGACGCCTCAGGCGTGCGCGCGGCCTCCGGCCATGTGGTCCAGGGCCCCGGGTGCGCGTCGGCCAGCGCCTCGAACCGGGCGAAGCGCGCTAGGCTGTCACCACCGGCCACGCGGAAGGCGGCCAGTTCCCGCACAGCCGGATGGTCCGGCTGTCGCCGGGCCAAATCCTGGAAACCAGCATGGGCGGCCGCCAGTGCCCGGCGCTTCAAGGCCCACACCGCCGGATAGTCGATGGCGCGCCGGGCCGCCAAGGTGTCCACTGCCAGGCTCTCTTTCGCCAGCAGACTAGCCGCAGCACCCAAGGGGTCGGCGTCATCCAGCGCGGCGATGTCGATGTAGAGGGGGTCCAGGAAACGGCGATCCGAGGGATGATAGGGGCTGGCCCGTTCCCGGTCGCCCCCGAACAGGGCGTGGAGCGGATTGATACCGACGGTGGCGGCGCCCAGGCCGCCCGCCCCGGCCCCCAGGCGGGCCAGGGTGGTGAAATCCCCCACGCCTTGATCCCCCTGGCGGCGCAAGGCATAAAGATGCGCGCCTATGCCGAAGCAACGCCCTTCGGCTAGCGGGGCCGGCCGGTGGGCGCGCGGCGGCGCCACCACCACCGCTGCCGCCACCTCTGGCCGGTGGGCCAAGGATATGCGGTGCATACCCGCCGGCAGCGGGCCGATCTCCACCGTCACCGCCCTGCCGCGCCGGCCATCGGGGGCCGTGAACGCATGGCGGTCACCGTCCGGCAGCTTGAACGTGCGCGCCTCACCGCCTTCCAGATGCAGAACCAAGTCGGCGCGGCTTCCCGCGTCCGGCAGGGTCAAGCGCACCGGCTGGCCCACCGTCCCCACCACCGTGCGGGGCAGCGGACGGAACGGGCCGTCGTTGGATAGCCGCTCCAGCCCATCGCGCACCGCCCCAAGGGTACCGGCGTCCAGCCCCATGGCCCCCAGCAGCGCGCGCTTGCTGTCATCCGGCACCGTATGGTGCCCCCCCATCTCATCCCACCAGTCGGACGCGATGCCGGCCGCGTGAGCGTAGCGATCCAGGAGGTCGGAGGTGGGGAGGCCGCGCCGGTGCCCAGGGTCGGCCGCACGCTCCGCCAGGACAACCACGCTGCGGGCGCCCAGGGTGAAGGGGCCGGCCATGGCCACGTCCTCCCCCCGCCGTCGGCACCGCTGTCCAGCACCTGGTGCCAAACGTGACCAGGCCGGTTCCAGGGTGGGACCGCCGTTCGTTCCTGCCATCCCCGGTTCAGAAGGACGGCGACGCGATCCATCGCGCCTTGCTCCGCAGGGGCGGCAAACACGGCGACCAAGGCCCCCTCGCCGCTCCAGTCGCCCCCGGTCATGGCCTGGCCATCCAGGCGCAGCCATTCCACATCGGGCACGCCGTCGGGACCGGACTCACCCGTCAGGAAGTGGTCGGCCCGCAGCGCGGGATGGTCGCGCCGCAGGGCGATGGCGCGGCGGGTGAAATCATAAAGGCCGGTATCGATGGCGCCGTGATCCAGCCAATTCAGGCGATTGTCCTGGGCATAGGCGTTGTTGTTGCCATGCTGGCTGCGCCCCGCTTCGGCCCCCATGCCCAGCATGGGCGTGCCCCGCGCCACCATCAGCGTGGCGATCAGGGCGCGCAGGTCACGGCGACGGGCGGCGATGACGGCGGGGTCGTCGCTGGCCCCCTCCACCCCATGGTTCCAACTGGCGTTATCGTCGGTACCGTCGCGGTTGGCCTCACCATTGGCCTCGTTATGCTTGCCCTGGTAGGCGACCAGGTCGGCCAAGCTGAAACCGTCATGGGCGACGATGAAATTGACGCTGCGCGACGGGCGGCGCTTGGCCCCGAACAGGTCGGACGATCCCGCCAACCGCGTGGCCAGCGCCCCCACCTTATGGTCGTCGCCCCGCCAGAAGCGGCGCACGTCGTCGCGGAACTTGTCGTTCCATTCGCCCCAGACGGCCGGGAAACCGCCGGGCTGATAACCACCGGGGCCGATGTCCCAGGGCTCCGCGATCAGCTTGAGGTCGCGCAGCACCGGGTCCTGCGCCAGTGCCGCCAGGAAGGGGCTGTCGGGATCGAAGCCGCTCTCGGTCCGCCCCAGGGTGGCGGCAAGGTCGAAGCGAAAGCCATCGAGCCCCGCGCGGACCGCCCAGGTGCGCAAGGCGTCCAGCGCCAGACGCATCAGGACCGGTCGGTCAACCGGCAGGGTGTTGCCGCAGCCGGTGTCGTTGATGTAATAGCGCCGATCATCCGGGCGTAGGCGGTAATAGCGCGCGTTGTCCAGCCCACGCAGGCTGAGAGTGGGCCCCAACTCGTCAGATTCGCCGGAGTGGTTCAGCACCACGTCCAGGATGACCTCGATACCGGCGGCTTGCAGGGCCGCCACGGCGGCGCGCACCTCCGCCCAGCCGCCCGGGGCCAGGCGGGGATCGGGCGCATGGAAGGCGATGGGGTTGTAGCCCCAGGCGTTGGTGAGCCCCAGTGGCGGCAGGTGACGCTCATCCACCCAGGCCATGGCCGGCAGGATCTCCAGCGCGGTCACGCCCAGGCGCTTCAGATAATCCACGGCCGCGGGATGCCCCAAACCGGCGAAGGTGCCCCGTATCGCCTCGGGCACCCGGTCGTGCAGGGCGGTGAAGCCCTTCACCGAACACTCGTAAACCACGGTCCGGTCCCAGGGGACGCGGGGCCGCATCACCGGGCCGGGATCGAAGGGCGCCTCCACCACCGCCTTGGGCACGTAAGGGCCGCTGTCGACCTGGTTGGCGCCCAGGTCGGCATCGGCATCGCCCGACCGGTGGCTGAACTGGCTGGGATGCAAGATGAAGGGGCCATCCAGGCGGGTGGCGTACGGATCGAGCACCAGCTTCGCCGGGTTGAAGCGATGGCCGGCGCGTGGGTCGAAGGGTCCGTGGGCGCGCAGGCCGTAGCGCTGTCCCGCCGCGACGCAGGCCACGAAACCGTGGAAGACATCGCCCGTCCGTTCCGTCAGCGTCACCCGTGCCACCTCCGCCCCGCCCTCGAATAGGCAGAGGTCGACGGCCGTGGCGTGGGCGGAATAGACGGCGACGTTGATGCCACCATCGACCACGCTCACGCCCAGAGGCTCGGGCTGGCCGGGACCGTCGGCGGGGCGGTGCCGCACCTGCTCCCCGGAAAGGCCGCCCACCGGCGCGCCGCTCACGGGCCGCGATCCCGGAGCAGGTCGCGGTAGAGCGCGGCATAGCGCCGGGCGGGGTTCGTCCAGGACACGTCCGTCGCCATGGCGTTACGGCGCAGGCGCTTCCACACCGCAGGGTCGGCGTAGAGGCCGGCGGCGCGCTGGATCGCCCCCTCCAGCGCCAGGGTCGAGGTGGGCTGGAACCGCACGCCGGTGCCGACGCCAGCGGCCACCGCCATCTCGTTGGCGTCGATCACCGTGTCGGCCAGACCGCCCACGCTGGACACCACCGGGATGGCGCCATAGCGCAGGGCATAGAGCTGGGTCAGACCGCAGGGCTCGAACCGGGAGGGCACGATCAGCGCCTCCGCCCCGCCCTGGATGAGATGGGCCAACGGCTCGTCATAGCCGATGACACAGCCGATGCGTCCGGGGTGGGCGGCGGCGGCGTTGCGGTAGCCGCGCTCCAGCGCCGGCTCTCCCGCCCCCAGCAGCACCAGTTGGCCACCGGCGGCGATCAAGGTGGGAATGGCCTCCAGCAGCAGGTCCAGCCCCTTCTGCCAGGACAGGCGGCTGACCACCCCGAACAGCAGGGCGTTGGGATCGGTCGCCAGGCCGAAACGCTCTTGCAGCGCCGCCTTGGCCGCCGCCCGTCCCTTGAGCTGCTTGGCCGAGAACGGGGCGGGCAGGAAGGGATCGTTGGCCGGATCCCAGATGGCGGTGTCCACCCCGTTGATGATGCCGGACAGTCGAGCTGACCGGGCGCGCAACAGGCCGTCCAGGCCCATGCCGGCGTCCCGCCCCCGGATTTCCTGGGCGTAGGTGGGGGACACCGTGGTGATATGGTCGGCCAGTTGCAGTCCCGCCTTGAGGTAGCCCACGGCGCCGTAATACTCGACCCCCTCCATGCCAAAGGAATGGGGCGGAAGGCCCAGACGGGGCAGCAGCGTCGCCTCGAACTGCCCCTGGAAGGCCAGGTTGTGCACCGTCATCACCGTGGCGGGGCGCCGCCAACCGTCATAGGTCAGGTAGGCCGGCGCCAGGCCCGCCTGCCAGTCATGGGCATGGACGATATCGGGCTGGGGCACACCGCCCCGGCCCAGCCCGATCTCCGCCGCCGCGCGGGACAGGGCCGCGAAGCGCAAGGCGTTGTCCTGCCAATCCCGGCCATCGGGCCCGATATAGGGGTTGCCCGAGCGGGCGAACAGATGCGGCGCGTCCACCACGATGAGGGACAAGCCATGGGCCGATCCCGCCACTAGCCGGGCGGGGCCGCCGAACAGGTCGGCGAAGGCATGCACCTCTTCCCCCTCGCGCAGGGCTTCGGTCACGGCGGGATATCCCGGCACCAGGGTGGTGACGGCCACGTCCTCCGCCGCCAAGGCCCCAGGCAGGGCCCCGACGACATCCGCCAGCCCCCCGGTCTTGATCAGGGGGAACACCTCCGCGGCGACCGAGAGCACGGAAATCGGCATGGGCATCTATCCTTCAGACCTTCAGGCGGTCGATCATGGCTTGAGTGATGAGGCAGACGCCGTTGGCCGTGCGCCGGAAACGCCGCGCGTCCTCCTCCGGATCCTCCCCCACCACCAGGCCGGATGGGATGGTGACACCGCGATCGACGACGACCCCGGTGAGCCGCGCCGAGCGGGCGACATCGACATAGGGCAGCAGCACCGCGTTTTCCACGGAGGAGAAGGAGTTGACGCGCACACCTGTGAACAGCAGCGACCGCTTCAGCGACGCGCCGGAAACGATGCAGCCACCGGACACCAGGGAGGAGATGGCCTGTCCGCGCCGCCCCTCCTCGTCATGGACGAACTTGGCGGGCGGCGTGATCTCGCTATAGGTCCAGATGGGCCAGTCGTTGTCGTACAGATCCAGGTCCGGCACCAGGTCGGTCAGGTCCAGATTGGCCTCGGCATAGGCGTCGACGGTGCCGACGTCGCGCCAATAGGGCTGGGCCTCGGAACTGGAGCGGACGCAGGAGCGGGAGAAGTGGTGGGCCACCGCCTTCCCGTGCTTCACGATGTAGGGAATGATGTCCTTGCCGAAATCGCGGGAGGAACCGGGCTCCGCAGCGTCGCGGCGCAACTGGTCGAACAGGAACTCGGTGTTGAAGACATAGATGCCCATGGACGCCAGGCAGCGGTCCGCCGACCCCGGCATGGTGGGCGGATCCTTGGGCTTTTCCACGAAGGAAATGATGCGGTCGTGCGCATCCACGTGCATCACGCCGAAGCTGCGGGCCTCTTCCTTGGAGACCTCGAGGCAGCCCACCGTGACGTCGGCGCCAGAGTCGACGTGCTGCTGCAGCATCAACTCGTAATCCATCTTGTAGATATGGTCGCCAGCCAGGATGACCATGTAGCGCGGCTCATAATCCTGGATGATGTCCAGGTTCTGGTACACGGCATCGGCCGTGCCCTCGTACCAATGCTCCTCCGACACGCGCTGGGACGCCGGCAGGATGTCGAAGCTCTCGTTCCGTTCCGGGCGGAAGAAGTTCCAGCCGTGCTGCAGGTGGCGGATCAGGCTGTGCGCCTTGTACTGGGTGGCGACGCCGATGCGGCGGATGCCCGAGTTCAGCGCGTTGGACAACGCGAAGTCGATGATGCGCGACTTGCCGCCGAAATAGACGGCGGGCTTGGCCCGGCGGTCGGTCAGTTCCATGAGGCGGGACCCGCGGCCACCGGCCAGGACGTAAGCCATGGCGTGTCGGGCCAGCGGCCCCCTGCCAACGAAACGGTCACTGGACGCCCTGGACATACGCTTAACGGGGCCTGTCACGGTCTTTCCCTCCCTGGGGGCGGCTATTGGTACCGCCCGAAATTGTCAAATCATCCCGTCTTGTCAGCCTTGATGCTCATCAAGGGCCAGCCACAGCGTGGCCAGCGGCGGCAACGTCACCTCGGCCGACGCCGGCAAGCCGTGCGATGGCTGGTCCGTGGCCAGGACGGCACCCAGATTGCCCATGCCGGACCCGCCATAGGCGGCCGCATCCGTGTTCAGGATTTCCAGCCACCGGCCCGCCGCCGGCAAGCCGACGCGGTAGGCCGGGCGCGGCACCGGGGTGAAGTTGCACAGCACGGCCACCGGCCGCCCGCCCTGTCCCGAGTTGGGATCCGCGAAGCGCAAGAAGGCGATCACCGACTGGTCGCGGTCATCCACCACGCTCCAGCGGAAACCATCAGGTAGGCAATCGGTCTGGTGCAGGGCCCCTTCGCGGCGATAGCCGGCGTTCAGGTCGCGGATCAGGCGGCGCAGCCCCTCATGCCGGGAATCGCCCAGCAGGTGCCAATCCAGCCCCTGTTCGAAATTCCATTCGGCGCGCTGGCCGAACTCCTGCCCCATGAACAGCAGCTTCTTGCCGGGGTGGCCCCACATGAAGGCGTAGTAGGCCCGGGCGGTGGCGAATTTCTGCCAGTCGTCGCCGGGTATCTTCTCGATGATGGATCGCTTGCCGTAGACCACCTCGTCGTGGCTGAGAGGCAAGACGAAGTTTTCGGAAAAGGCGTAGAGCAGGCCGAAGGTCAGCTTGTCATGGTGCCATTTACGGTGCACCGGTTCCTTGGACACGTAATCCAGGGTGTCGTGCATCCACCCCATGTTCCATTTGAAGCCGAAGCCCAGGCCACCGGTATGGGCCGGCTGCGACACGCCGGGCCAGGAGGTGGATTCCTCCGCCACGGTCAGGGCGCCGGGATGCTCGCCATAAACCAGGGTATTGATGGTGCGCAGGAAGGCGACCGCCTCCAGGTTCTGGTTCCCGCCCTCCCGGTTGGGGATCCACTCCCCCTCCTTGCGGGAATAGTCGAGGTAGAGCATGGAGGCGACGGCATCCACGCGCAGGCCATCGACGTGGAAACGGTCGAGCCAATAAAGGGCGTTGGCCGCCAGATAGTTCACCACCTCGCGCCGGCCGAAATTGTAGATGGCGGTCTTCCAATCGGGGTGGAAGCCCTGGCGGGGGTCCTGGTGCTCGTACAAGGCCGTGCCATCGAACCGGGCGAGGCCATGCACGTCCGTGGGGAAATGGGCCGGAACCCAGTCCAGCAGCACCCCCAGCCCGGCGCGGTGCGCCCGGTCCACCAGGCGGGCGAAACCGTCGGGGGTGCCGAAGCGGGCCGTGGGCGCGAACAGCCCGATGGGCTGGTAGCCCCAGGACGGATCGAAGGGAAATTCGGAGATGGGCAGGAATTCAAGATGGGTGAAGCCCATGTCGGCGGCATAGGGAACCAGCTGGTCCGCCAGTTCATCCCAGGTGAGGTAGCGCCCGCCCTCGCCCCGCCGCCAGGAGCCCAGATGGACCTCATAGATGCTGATGGGTGCGCGACGGGCGTCCATGGTCTTCAGATGCGCCATATGGGCGTCATCCGCCCAGGAGAACCGATCCGTCCGGGCGACGACACTGGCGGTGGAGGGGCGCAGCTCGCTGGCGAAACCGAAGGGGTCGGCCTTCAGCGGCAGGACCGCATTATCGGCACCCACGATCTCATATTTGTAGATCGCCCCCTCCCCCAAGCCGGGGGCGAAAATCTCCCACACGCCGCTGTCGACGCGCCGGCGCATCTGGTGGCGCCGGCCATCCCAGGCGTTGAAGTCGCCCACCACCGACACCCGGCGGGCGTTCGGCGCCCAGACGGCGAAATGCACGCCAGGCACGCCCTCGTGCTCCTTGGGGTGGGCGCCCAGCTTCTCATAGAGCTGCTTGTGCGTGCCCTCGGCGAACAGGTAGTCATCAGTCGGGCCCAGGATGGGGCCAAAGCCGTAGGGGTCGTCGAACTCCCACCCCCCGCCGGCGTTGGCGCACCTCAGGCGATAGCGGAAGCGGCCCTTGCGCCCCGTCACCTTGCCCTCGAACACGCCACCGTCATGCACACGGGTCAGCGGCGCGATGACGCCGCCCTCCGCGTCCACGGCCTCCACCGTTTCCGCCCCGGGCACAAAGGCACGGATGACCGTGCCCCGCCCCATCGTGTGCGGCCCCAGCACGCCGAACGGGTCGTCATGCCGGGCGCCCAGCAGGGCGCCAATATCCTCCGGGTCCGCCGTCCAGCCTGAGCCACCTTTCGCCCGCGCCATCAGCCCTTCCTCAACCGGCGCTCGGGAGCGCCGGCTTCGGCAGGCCCCAGATGTCGGTGGCGTATTCCGCGATGGCCCGGTCGGAGGAGAAGAAGCCCATGCGCGCCGTGTTGATGATGGCGGAGCGCCACCACGCCGGCGTATCGTGCCAACGCGCGTCCACCGCGCGCTGGGCGGTGTAATAGGCGTCGAAGTCGGCCGCCACCATGAAATAATCGTGGTAGCGCACGGCATTGACCAGATCACCGAAGCGCCCGGTGTCACCCGGCGAGAACACGCCGGAACCGACGGCGTCCAGCACTTCCTCCAGCTTAGGCGAAGCGGCGATGACGTCGGCCATGTCGATGCCCTTGCGCCGCCGCTCGTCCACCTGCTCGGTGGTCAGGCCGAAAATGAAGATGTTGTCGTCGCCGACATGCTCCCGGATTTCGACGTTGGCGCCGTCCAACGTGCCGATGGTCAAGGCACCGTTCAGCGCCAGCTTCATGTTGCCGGTGCCCGACGCCTCCATGCCCGCGGTGGAAATCTGTTCCGACAGGTCGGCGGCGGGGATGATGGCCTCCGCCAGGCTGACGTTGTAGTTGGGCAGGAAGACCACCTTCAGCAGGCGGCGGACCACCGGATCGCGATTGACCACGCGGGCGACGTCGTTGGCCAGCTTGATGATCAGCTTGGCCTGGTGATAGCTGGCGGCGGCCTTGCCAGCGAAAATCTTGACGCGCGGCACCCAGTTGCCGCCGGGATTGGCGCGGATGGCGTCGTACAGCGCCACGATCTCCAGGATGTTCAGCAGCTGACGCTTGTATTCGTGGATGCGCTTGATCTGCACATCGAACAGGGCGTCGGGGCTGACCGACACATCCAAGCGGCGGCGGATCAGGTTGGCCAATTCCGCCTTCTTGGCGCGGCGGATGGCACGGAACTTGTCCACCACGGCGGCGTCGCCGGCGTACTTCTCGAAGTCCGCCAGGGCCATGGGATCGTCCATGACCTTGGGGCCGCAGCAGTCCACCAGCAGCTGGGTCAGGCCGGGGTTGGCCTCGAACAGCCAGCGGCGGAAGGTGATGCCGTTGGTCTTGTTGACAATACGGTCGGGGTAGAAACGGTCCAACTGGTGGAACAGGGTGCGCTTGACCAGGTCTGAGTGCAGGGCCGAAACGCCATTGATCTTGTGGGACCCGACAAAGGCCAGGTTGCCCATGCGCACGCGCCGGCCGTGCGTCTCATCGATCAGGGACAGTTCGGACAACACGCCGCCGTCATGCTCCCCACGGGAGCGCACGGTATCCAGATGACGGGCGTTGATCATGTAGATGATCTGCATATGCCGGGGCAGCAACCGTTCCATAAGCGGAACGGGCCAGCTTTCCAGAGCCTCAGGCAACAGGGTGTGGTTGGTGTAGGAGAACACGGCCGTGGTGATCTCCCAGGCTTGGTCCCAGTCGAAATCCTCCAGGTCGATCAGCACCCGCATCAGTTCGGCGATGGCGATGGCCGGATGGGTGTCGTTCAGCTGGATGGCCACCTTTTCCGGCAGCAATTCCAGGTCGCCATGGTGCTGCTTATGCCGGCGGATGATGTCCTGCATGGAGGCGGACACGAAGAAATATTCCTGGCGCAGGCGCAGTTCCTGGCCGGCCGGGGTGGCGTCGCTGGGGTACAGCACCTTGGAAATGGCCTCCAGCCGCACGCGGGCGGCCAGGGCGCCGACATGATCGCCCTGGTTGAAGGCGTCCAGGCGCAGGGCGTCCGGCGCGCGGGCGGACCACAGGCGCAGGGTGTTGACATGGCGGGCACGCCACCCGGGCACCGGCGTGTCGAAAGCGATCGCGTCCACCGTCTCCTCCGGCCGCCAATAATGGCGGGTCACCTCCTCATTGACCTCTACCGTTTCAACCGAGCCGCCGAAACCAACGGAATAATCGACCTCCGGCCGCTCGAACTCCCAGGGGTTGCCGAAGGTCAGCCAGTTTTCCGGATATTCCCGCTGCCAGCCATCCTTGATGGCCTGGCGGAACAGGCCATGGTCATAGCGGATGCCGTAGCCATGGGCGGCGATCTGCAATGTCGCCATGCTTTCCATAAAACAGGCGGCCAGGCGGCCCAGGCCGCCATTGCCCAAGGCGGCATCCGGCTCGATCTTACGCAATTCGTCAAGGTCGACGCCGACGCTTTCCAACGCCTCGCGCACCGGCTCGGTCAGTCCGGTTTCCATCAACGCGTCGATCAGCAGGCGGCCGATCAGGAATTCCAGCGACAGGTAATAGACCCGCTTGCGCTTGAACTCGTAGGTGGCGCGGGTGGAGGCCATCCACTGGTCCACGATGCGGTCACGCACCGCCAGCGTGGTGGCGATGAACCAGTCGCGCTTGCTGGCCACCTCGGGGTTCTTGCCCACGGCGTACATCAGCTTGGCGACGATGGCGGCCCGCATCGCGTCGCTATCCACTGGTGCTGGATCCGCTGGTGCCGGGGTCGGCACCGCCTGTTCCGTGGCCAAGCCTCCATCGCTGTCGGGCCCGTCATTCGGGGAAATGGCCGGAGGGACACTCTCCGCGGTGTCGGGAGACGCGGGCGGAACAGGCTCATCAATCACGCTGTCGATCCTTTCAAGAGAAGAAGACATCGCTGCATCAGCTTTGCATGTCTGCTGCACCGCGACAACAGGGACTCGCATGAAGGAATGAGGGCACAACCAGACCGGGTCACCCCGTTGATAAGCCGCTCCTTTGCGACGACCAACCGCGTCATCCCCTGCTCCTGGGGACTGTCGCAGCGCAGCCATCAGCGACACGTCCTCGCAACTGGAAACCCCTTACGACCAAGGCTGAGACAACCGAGACTGGGCATGAACCGCCAAGACCACGCTCTGGTTCCCGGCCCCTCACCGCCCCCCCTAAAGCAAAAAGCAGCCGCGCGCGCCCATCCCAGCACGCCTTTAAATTTTTCTGAAATAAAGCCTTGACCGCCCCGGAGGCTTCGCGTACATCACCGGCCTCACACGGCCTCGTCCCCTTCGTCTAGAGGCCTAGGACACCGCCCTCTCACGGCGGTAACAGGGGTTCGAATCCCCTAGGGGACGCCATACTTCCAGCGTTTTGGCTGGATTTTTACGGGACAGTTACGTGACAGTCGACCTCGCGGAACTCTGCGAGGATGCCTCCCCGCCATGGCCACCATTACCCCCCGAGAGAATCGCGAAGGCCAGGTCATCGGTTACCAGGCCAAGGTCCGTCTCGTCGGCCACAAGCCCGTCTCCAAGACCTTCGGGAAGAAGCAAGGACGCTGAGCGCTGGGCCAAGTCCGTCGAGACCGACATGGACCGCCGGGTCTTCCTCGACCACAGCCAGGCCGACAGCACCACCCTGGGGGCCCTCCTCCGCCGCTACCGCGAAGAGGTCACGCCGGCCAAGCGGGGTGCCGTGCAGGAAGCCGGCCACCTCATCGTCGTCGAGGATGACGAAATCTGTCTGCGCCGGCTCAGCGTGTAAATCGGCGCAGGTAAATGACCCCACCGACTTCAATAGAATCAAACGGATACCGCGCCGATCGGCAACCAGGCTGCACACCGATTAACACCGGGCATCAGTTCGTGGCCTGGTTCACCCAGACGACATCACCATCCACGGCATAGAGACGGCATCCCGGATGCTTTTCCGAGCAACCGGTCATGGCCCGGGCGATAGGATCAAAGGTGCCGCTGGAGAAATACCATCCGCCATCCGGCGCGATGACAAAAGCCTTGGGACGGTGGAGCGTGGTGTATCGGACATAGCCCTCTCGCCCACGACCATCCAGATAAGGCACAGCCGTTGCGTTATCGATGGTGGCGAAACCGCTGGGGGCCGGTGCCGGCGTTGGGCGTGTCCAAACGACATCATTGTCCACCGCATAAAGTTGGCACCCCTCGGTCACCTTTCGACACGCATCCAGCCCGCGGGCGATCGGGTCGAAGCCCTGGTCGAAGGCGCCGGAGAAACCGTGCGGTGCCAAGATGAAGGCGCGCGGCAGCGGTTTCGTCAGGAATTGCCGGTAAAGCTCTCGCCCCTTATCGTTCAGGTAGGGCACTGCGTCCACGTCGGTGGCGGCGGCGTACCCGCTAGCGGGCGGAAATGGCGTGGGCAGGTATTCCGGATGCAGGTTCTGGCTGGGCAGCCCCTGCTCCGAAAGGAAAGCATCAACCTGGGGCACCCAGATCGCCAAGCCTTCCGTGTAGCTTAATAGCTGGTGGGAGTCGTCCATGAATGTGCCGACATCCACAAGGCGGGCATTACCGCCGGCCTCGGTGTACCGTTCATGCATCAGGCGCCAGGTGGCGGGCGGAAACAGGCTGTCATTATCACCGTAGAACCAGATGCTGGGAATGTGGGTCAAGGCGCCCAGCTGCGCCGCCCCTTTCGCCAAGGATTCGCGGCCGCGATCACAATCCCCCTCAACCATGCCGCCGGCGAAATTGATTACCGCTTTGACCCCCGGCGGATTGAAGGCCGCAAACGCCAAGCTGTTCCAACCGCCGAAGCTCTGGCCGGCAACGACGATACGGTGAAGGTCGATGGCTTGGTTGTCAGTCAAGGCGACCGCGGCCGCCAGGATATCCTTGGCATCCTCTACCGCCGTTCCAGCCAAATTGCAGCCATGTGTCTGAATCCGGCCCTCAGACCCGGCGAACCCCCGCATCATGGGCAGCAGGACCGCGTACCCCCGGGACAGGAAATAATACGCGGCGAAGGAGGCGCTATAGCGCGGCATGTCTTTTGGGGATTGGCGCCGCTTCGCCGAGCCATGGTTCATGATGGCCAGGGGAAAGGGCCCGGGCCCATCCGGCAGCAACAAGGTAACCTGCAATTTCGCTGGCCGTTCCGGATCACCAGGCACCATCAGGACCTGTTCATGCCAGGGCGCTGGCGGTAAGGGGCGCGGATCCGCCGTGTCCATCGCATGCGCGGCATTCATGGCGCCACCAAGAAAGCCGGCAATGAAGGCTGCGATGACGATGTGGAGAATAATCGGTGGTCTCATGATCCTATATGATCCGCACGCCTTTGGTGTTGAGTTCCGGCTTGGTCCAGAAGTTGGCACTGGTGTACTTGGCGAAGATGTCAGGCGGCAGGCAGGTTTTCCGCTCCCGGTATTCCACCCTCTCCCGAACCTTGTGCAAGCCGGGCATGCCAAGAAGGGCGTCGTAGTCCGGCTCGTCATAGACGACGTTCTCGAAATCGTGAGCGAAGGGCGCCTCCCCCAGAGCTTCATAGAGGCGGGAGAGCGTGCGCTCCGGCGCCTTGACCAGATGGTCGTAAGGCACGACGATCAGTCGGTGCGCCTGGCTGCCGAACCACGCCTCCCGCAGGGTGCTCCAGGCCAGGCCGATGAGGCCGCTGTCGGAGTTCATCAAGGTGTCCACACGCGCGTAGACCGAAGCGCCGGGCTGGAAATTGAACACGCGCGATAGCTGCAGCGGGTTCTTGTTCAGCATGTGCTCAATGCTGTCGATGATCCAGCTGACATCCCGCACGCAACAGATGATGCGGCTGTCGGGGTAGAGTTCGCCCAACACCGACGCACGGCCCGTCCAGGTGCGGTTGGTATCGAACACGGTGCTGCTTGGGGGAACATCGGCGTAAAAGGACTTGAAGACGCCACGCAGCATCGCGGCCCGGCGGTCGTCGTCGAAGAAGACGCCGAACTCACCCCCCACCATCTTCTGGTGCAGGGTCCCGCACAGCATGGCGACGGGGCTGGTCATGGCCGCGTGGAACCGGGGGTTCTGCCGCAGCAGGGCGGATAGCAGCGTAGAGCCGGCGCGGGGCAAGCCGGAGATGGCGTGGACTGTGTGAGTCATTTGAACCGTCGTGGCAAGGTCGCCGGCGTCGGGGCACGCCGGCCGTCAGTGCAGGTGTCAGCGGCCCCTGGCCGTCAGGAGGAGCAGTTAATTTGATGCTCCCCTCATGCATTTACTCGGAATTCCCTCAGTGTATCTTGGATTTGGGTTCCCAGGAACGCTGTCGTTAAATTTATTCTTATCTATTGGCTGGTATCCATATCTGGCACATGCTTTTAGACATTCGCCCATATTTCTTACTTGAGGGTCGCCCTCCTCAAGAAAATAGTCTCCGGACCTACAGGCAACAATATCGCCATGCTTATCAATGAGATCAATTTTGTCATTTGAAGCGCAAGAATCAAGTGAAAGAGCAAACAGAACCAGAATCTTATAAAATGAATCTGACATATATTTTGAATAAATATATGGATTTAAGCGATTCATCATATCAATCTGCCCCGGCTATTTAATATTCATGTCGCGCGGACACTCAATGAATTCCATCCCTGGACCTGTCTTCCAGGGCACCTGCGCCGCTCAAGAGCGGCGCAGGCTGCGCGTGCTGCGGTCAGTGGCCGCTGGCGGCCAGGAGGGTTGAAGCCTGGGCGTCGTCGTTGGCGGCGACCAGGGAGGAGACGGAGGAGCCGCTGCTGTCAAAGGCGGCCGTCGCCTGAGTCAGCTGGGCCAGGTTGGTGGCGCCGCCATAGAGGCTGGTGCCGCCGCTGACATCGGTCGCGTCCAGGGCGCGGTTGTTGGCGCCCAGGGCGTAGTACATGACCGAGGCTTGGTCGCTGGTGTCGGCGAAGCCCAGGGCATGGCCGATCTCATGCAGCAAGGTTTGCGACAGGGTCGCGTCCGTGCCGGCATAGACCTGCTGCCCGCTGGCGTTGGTCACCAGGGCCGTCTGGTCGGTGCTCTCCACCCGCACCGTGGCGTGGGCCAGGGCCCCATCCTTGGCGGCGTAGGTGGTGTAGCCGACGATGCCGGTGCCGTCCGTTCCCAAGTCGGCGGCATCGATCTGGATGTTGGCCTTGGAGGGGTCGCTGACCTCCTGGAAGGTCAGGCCCGTGGCCTGGGCCCAACTGGCGAAGGCCTGGGCGGTGGCAGCCTCGTCCACGCCGGTGCCGACGCTCCAGGTAACGACCTGGCTGTCCCACTTGGCGCCTTCCAGCACGGCGCTGCCCGTGCCATCCGTGGCTGTGGCATCGGCGATGGACGCCGCTTGCTTCAGACCAGCCTCGGCCGCTGCCGCGCCCGGCTGGTTGCTGTTGGCCAGGTCATAGGACGCGATGGCCCCAACGTCCTTGCCCACCGCCGCCTTCACCGTGGCGGCGCTGCCGGCGAAGCCGTAACCGCCGTAGTAGCCATAGGAGCCGCCGCCGCCGGTCCAACCGCCACCATCCTCATCGCCGACGCCGCCTGAGGTGCCGTCACCACTGTAGTCACCACCAGAGAAGTCGACGTTATCCGAAGAGTTGCCGCTGACATGATCGTCCGACCCGTCAACATCGAAGCTGTCGTTTGATCCGGCATTGAATGTGTCGTAGCTGCCGTCGAAATCATCGCCGGAAATGCCAGACAGCAGGTTGATGTTGTCGTGCGAAGCGGTGATGTCGTCGTTGTTGCTGACGACGCCGAAATTATTACCACTACCGGTGAAGTCCACCGACGTGCCATCGCCGGCCACGTTAGCGTAATCGTTGCCGGTGTCGTTGTTGACCTTCTGATCCGTGCCGTAGATGCCCAGATAGGAGCCGCTGTTCGGGTCCATGTTCACAGTGTCATGCGAACCCTGGACGTTGCCACTAAACCCCGCACCGGCGTTGATGTCGTCATTGTTGCCGTAGACCACCGCGTTCGTGACGTTGGAGATCATGTTGACGGTGTTGTCAGATGTGGTCACGGAAACGTTGGAGCCGACCAGACCGACGGCGTTGCCGTTGCCTTGCACCGTTCCAGAGGTGTTGTTGTAGAAATCGATGGTATTGCCACCGGAGGAGCTGGCGGTCTCGTTGGCACCGTTGAACAGAACGACGGAGTTTCCTCCTGCCGACAGGGTGTCGGAGTTATTAGATCCTGTAATAAATGTCGTTGAATTTCCATCTTGCGATACGTTATTTGCGTCACCGTTTATTGAAACCTCCGCACCATTTTCGATATGGATGTTGGTATCTGACTGAGATATGGATCCTACATTTCCAGATAAGTCGATTTCCGAGCTTGATGTAGGGCTATTTACCGGACCATCGCTTGTTTGGCCGTTCGGCAAGTAATTAAATTGCACCCACCCCGAATCCTGAGGAGTTCCAACATACGGATTGTTGCTAGGCGCAGTTGAAAGATCAACACTACTACCAGGAACCCCTCCAGGCCCACTATAAGAAGAAGTATCGGTATATCCAAGAGACCTCAGTGCCGTATTCCATACGGAATTACTATTATAAGAAGAAGCCGTCGGGTCTACATTGGCGCCGTTATATAGATCATGTGATGAGTTAAGATCATCAACCACATGATTATACATCGTATAGAAAGCATCTGTAACCGCCTCCTGGTCACCATAAAGAACAGGTTTGGCAGATAGCACAGACTGATCTGGTAAATATCCGTTAGGGCCAACAATTATTGCTTTAAGGTAGTCCCCGGCTACGCCGCCGTTTATAGCAAATCCTTTGCTCGGCTCCCCATGTAGTTCTTCCTGAATGTTTCCATTTGGGTCGACCAAAGCTATGTAATTGTGGGTCCCGGCAAAAGCACCTAGTTGCCCTAAATACGGAAGGGTCTTTTCCATAGAAACAATTACCCATGATCCTGTCGCTGGAAAATCACTCATTTCACAGACCTTTCTCTATGTTTGATCGTTTCACTGCTAATTTTTACATTTTTCTGGGATGTCTTTGGCATATTTAGGATTTGGATCTCCAGGAACACTATCCCTAAACTTATCTTTGTTTAGTGGTTGAAATCCAAACCTTGCGCATGCTCTTCGGCATTGGGAGAGCGCCATTACCTGCGGGTCCCCTTCTTCAAGAAAGTAATTGCCAGAACTACAAGTCACTATGTTCCCATTTTTATCAACAAGTTCTATTTTATCGTTTGAAGAACACGACGACACCAAAAAGCACAATATTAACGTTCTTGATACAGTCGCTAATCCATAATATCTCTTGATAATTGCGGCCATATAACCGCCACCAGCTACATTGTATTTCATAGTTTCTCCATCAGTTATTTTACACAATATTACAAAAATGGATATTTTGTCATTACTTCCTCGTTTTACCTAACAAGTAATTTATAATTTTAATAATTATTGTGGCGAAATGCGTCACATAATTAACGATTTATTAATTATTTGAGTGTTATCTGCATGAATTCTTATAATAATTCGCCGTCATTGCGTAGCAATCCCCATAAACTACCTCTCCTTCATCCCGTCGTGCACATACTCACCCAGCGGCGACAGCAGGTAATCGATCACCCGTCGTCGCCCCGTCTTGATCTCCGCCGTCACCGCCATGCCGGTGGTCAGCGCTTCCTCGCGTCCGTCGACCATCAGGGTAGTACGGTCCAAGGCGATGTGGGCCAGATAGGCGGGGGTGGTGCCGGGCGGATGGTCCTCGGCACCAGCAGCCGGGTCACCACCCGCACGCTGGGCTGTATTTCCGCCAGCCGTGTCGCGCTCCGGCGTTACCGCGTCACGGCTGACATCCAGCACCCGGCCGCGCACCAGGCCATAGCGGGTGAAGGTGAAGGTTTCGATCTTCATCTCCACTTCCTGCCCCCGATGGACGAAGCCGATGTCCTTGTTGTCGATATTGGCCTCCACCACCAGGGGCACATCGTCCGGCACCACGACCAACAACGATTGCGCCGGCGTCACCACGCCGCCCACGGTATGGGCGGCCAACTGCTGCACCGTGCCGCTCACCGGTGCCGTCAGTGTCTGCTGGCCCAGGCGCTGATCGGCCTTGATCAGATCCTGGCTGTGCTCCGCCACCTTCTGGCTGGCGGCGGCCAGGGCGATATCCTCGCGGATGGTGCCGGCCATAATTCAGTCTCTCCGTTAGAGTTACACTGTGCCTGCGCCGCTCTAGGGCGGCGCAGGCTGTGGGTGTTGCGGTCAGTGGCCGCCGGCGGCCAGAAGGGTAGAGGCCTGGGCGTCGTCGTTGGCGGCGACCAGGGAGGAGACGGAGGAGCCGCTGCTGTCAAAGGCGGCCGTCGCCTGAGTCAGCTGGGCCAGGTTGGTGGCGCCGCCATAGAGGCTGGTGCCGCCGCTGACATCGGTCGCGTCCAGGGCGCGGTTGTTGGCGCCCAGGGCGTAGTACATGACCGAGGCTTGGTCGCTGGTGTCGGCGAAGCCCAGGGCATGGCCGATCTCATGCAGCAAGGTTTGCGACAGGGTCGCGTCCGTGCCGGCATAGACCTGCTGCCCGCTGGCGTTGGTCACCAGGGCCGTCTGGTCGGTGCTCTCCACCCGCACCGTGGCGTGGGCCAGGGCCCCATCCTTGGCGGCGTAGGTGGTGTAGCCGACGATGCCGGTGCCGTCCGTTCCCAAGTCGGCGGCATCGATCTGGATGTTGGCCTTGGAGGGGTCGCTGACCTCCTGGAAGGTCAGGCCCGTGGCCTGGGCCCAACTGGCGAAGGCCTGGGCGGTGGCAGCCTCGTCCACGCCGGTGCCGACGCTCCAGGTAACGACCTGGCTGTCCCACTTGGCGCCTTCCAGCACGGCGCTGCCCGTGCCATCCGTGGCTGTGGCATCGGCGATGGACGCCGCTTGCTTCAGACCAGCCTCGGCCGCTGCCGCGCCCGGCTGGTTGCTGTTGGCCAGGTCATAGGACGCGATGGCCCCAACGTCCTTGCCCACCGCCGCCTTCACCGTGGCGGCGCTGCCGGCGAAGCCGTAACCGCCGTAGTAGCCATAGGAGCCGCCGCCGCCGGTCCAACCGCCACCATCCTCATCGCCGACGCCGCCTGAGGTGCCGTCACCACTGTAGTCACCACCAGAGAAGTCGACGTTATCCGAAGAGTTGCCGTTGACATGATCGTCCGACCCGTCAACATCGAAGCTGTCGTTTGATCCGGCATTGAATGTGTCGTAGCTGCCGGCGAAGTCATCACCGGAAATGCCAGACAGCAGGTTGATGTTGTCGTGCGAGGCGGTGATGTCGTCGTTGTTGCTGACGACGCCGAAATTGTTGCCGGTGCCAGTGAAGTCCACAGAGGTGCCGTCGCCGGCCACATTGGCGTAATCGTTGCCCGTGTCGTTGTTGACCTTCTGGTCCGTACCGTAGATGCCCAGATAATCGCCGCCATTGGGATCAAGGTTAACCGTATCGTGGGAACCGGAGACGTTGCCGCTGAATCCGGCGCCGGCGTTGATGTCGTTGTTGCTGCCGTTAATCCCTGCACCGGTAACGTTGGAGACCATGTTGACAGTATTGTCGGAGGTGTTCACCGACACGTTGGATCCGATCAAACCGACACTGTCGCCGTTGCCGTTGACCGCGACGGAGGAATTGGCGCCGACATTGACCAGGTCGTGCGAGGCGTTCGCCGTGTCGTTTGAGCCATAGAAAACGGCGATGGCGCCGCTGTTGGCCGCCATGTTGTCGTTGTTGTTATTACCGTATACCCAAGCAGTATCGTTCCCCTGTTCGGTTATGGTATTACCGTCACCGTCAATTTCAACTTGCGCCCCATTCTCAATCCCTATATTTTTATCCGTCTCTTGATATTTTCCTTGGCCACCAATATCTATTAGCGTATTGGAGGTTGGATTTGCACCCTGGCCTGCCTGTGCCGGCAAGTCAGAAAGAAGCTGATATTGAGACCAGCCAGAATCTTTGTTAGTTCCAATATAGTCGTTATTGGTCGGAGAATTTAGCAAATTGACTGACGCACCCGGCGTTGACATTGATCCATTATACAGGGAAGAATTGTAGCCCATTGATGTGAGCGCCGTATTCCATACAGAGTTGCTGTTTGCAGAATCTGAGAATAATTCCGCACCGTCATAAAGATCGTGCGTATTATTCAATGCTGCCGCAACCGAATTATACATGCCAAGAAATGTACTTGTCATTGTTGCTTCGGATCCTGAATCAACGACTTTTGCTGATAGGATTGTTTGGTCGGCCATAAATTGGCCCCGTTGCTTAATCTCCACCGTTAGATAATTTCCCGCATCTGGGCCATTGATGGTGAAATGATTCGAGAAGGATCCATGCAACTCCTCGGTTACGTTTCCATCTGGATTCACCAATGCAATGTAATTATGAGCACCAAGAACGCTACCGACCTGACCAAGGTCCGGCAATGTTTTTTGGATCGAATATAACTGCCATTGCCCACTGGCTGGAAAGTCGCTCATCTTAAACCCCTATGATTATTGACAATGAATGTGAGTTATGTCTACAGACATGTAATCACCGGAATCTATTGACCTGATTACGGATAAGGTACTTTCTTTTTTTAAAAAATCCTCACACGATAGCGTGCCTTTAATTGCCCATTGATATTTATCGTTATTTGAAGATAGATATTTTTTAAATTTCTCCTCTGCTATTTTGTTGAAATTTATTATAGAAACAATATCTTCTTCTCCAATATTACAGCTATTTGCCTTTATCATTATTGATTTTCGATACTTTTCTCCATATTTCCCCATATTGCACGCATCAAGCATGTACGATGATTGTATTTCAATATTAAAAACGTCTGTTTTAGATATAACGCCGTCCGCATAAGTATTATCAGCGCAGGATATTGATGCGAAGCATATTATTGACAGAAAAATATATGATGAACGCATTCCATTACACGCCATGCTATCTCTCCTTCAGCCCATCGTGCACATACTCACCCAGCGGCGACAGCAAGTAATCGATCACCCGCCGTCGTCCTGTCTTGATCTCCGCCGTCACCGCCATGCCAGTAGTCAGCGCTTCCTCGCGGCCGTCGACCATCAGGGTGGTGCGGTCCAGGGCGATATGGGCCAGGTAGGTGGGGGTGGCGCTGGGCGGATGGTCCTCGGCACCGGCAGCCGGGTCACCCCCCGTACGCTGGGCTGTACTTCCGCCGGCCGTGTCGCGCTCCGGCGTCACCGCGTCACGGCTGACATCCAGCACCCGGCCGCGCACCAAGCCATAGCGGGTGAAGGTGAAGGTTTCGATCTTCATCTCCACCTCCTGCCCCCGATGGACGAAGCCGATGTCCTTGTTGTCGATATTGGCCTCCACCACCAGGGGCACATCGTCCGGCACCACGACCAGCAGCGACTGCGCCGGCGTGACCACGCCGCCCACGGTATGGGCGGCCAGTTGCTGCACCGTGCCGCTCACCGGTGCCGTCAGCGTCTGCTGGCCCAGCCGCTGGTCGGCCTTGATCAGGTCCTGGCTGTGCTCCGCCACCTTCTGGCTGGCGGCGGCCAAATCCTCCAACACTTGGTGGCTGTAGTCCGACACCGCCTGGGCGCGCTGTCCCTCCAGCGCCAGGCGGGCGGCGCTGGCTTCCTCCACCCGCTGCTTCTGGGCCGTCAGCTCATGCTGGCTTTCCACCAGCTTCTGCTGGGTTTCCAGGAAGCTCAGCTTGTTGCCGTATTCCATCTCCATCAGCTTGCGCCGCATCTCCACCTGCTGTTCCAACAGTTGGATGGAGGCGATGAGCTTGGCGGTGGTCACCGCCACCTCCTCCGCTTCCGCCTTCTTCTGGGCGATTTGCTGATCGAGCGCCGCCACCTTGGCCCGCTGTGCCGCCTCCTGCGCCAGGGTGGCGGCACGGGCGCGCTCCACCAAGATGGGTGCCGCGTCCGCAGGTGGGATGAACGCGGCGGCCACCGGCTGGCCGGCGATGCCGGCACGCAAGGCCGTCAGGCGGGCCACGTCCAGCCGCGCCTGGGCCAGGTCGGCCGCCACGCGGTCGCGGTCGGCGGTGGTGGTGGTGGTGTCCAGCTGGATCAGGGCCTGGCCAGCCGTCACATGGTCGCCATCCTGCACGTTGATGGCGGTAACGATGCCGGACTCCAGGGGCTGCACCACCTTAACGCGGCCAGCGGGGACGATACGGCCGGAGGCGGTGGCGATGATGTCGATATGGCCCAGCCAGCTCCAACCCAGGCCCAGGGTGAAGAAGGCGATGATGGTGCCGCCGATGGCGCGCCCCACGGGCGAGGCCGGCGTCTCCATGATCTCCAGCGCCGCCGGCAGGAAGGCCACCTCATCGCCCCTGCGCCGGGGCATGGCGCCGCCACGGCCGGCCTTCAACACCCGGATACCGTCAACCCACGCCATGGAGACCTCCCTGCAGGCGATGCAGCATGGCATAGCGCCCACCGGCGCGGACCAGCTCCTCATGGCTGCCGGCTTCCACCAGCCGCCCTTTCTCCAGCGTGACGATGCGATCGCAGTGGCGCACGGCCGACAACCGGTGGGCCACGATGAAGACGGTGCGCCCGCGGCACATCTCGGCCAGATTCTCCTGCACCACGCGCTCGCTATCATAATCCAGCGCGCTGGTGGCCTCATCGAAGATCAGGATGCGGGGGTCGGTGACCAGGGCGCGGGCGATGGCCACGCGCTGGCGCTGCCCGCCCGACAGGCTGGCGCCGCGTTCCCCCACCACGGTGTCGTAGCCCTGCGGCAGGCCCAGGATGAAGTCGTGCGCGCCGGCCATCCGGGCGGCCCGCATCACCTTGTCCAGCGGCATGGCCGGATCGGCCAACGCGATGTTCTCGCGGATGGTGCCGGCCAGCAGCACGTTCTCCTGCAGCACCACGCCAATCTGGCGACGCAGCCAGGAGGCGTCGATCTGGGCGATGTCCACCCCGTCCACCAATACCCGCCCCCCTTCTGGTACGTACAGCCGCTGCAGCAGCTTGGTCAGCGTGCTCTTGCCCGAACCGGAGGGGCCGACGATGCCGATGCTCTGGCCCGCCGCCACAGTCAGGGACAGATCCTCCAGCATGGCCGGCGTGTCGGGGCGGTAGCGGAAGCGGACATGGTCGAACACCACCCCGCCCTTGATGCCGGGTAGCGCCGCTTGCCCCGGCGTCGCTTGCGGTTCCGTCGGGGTATTCAGGATGTCACCCAGCCGTTCCACCGACAACCGCGCCTGGTGGAAGTCCTGCCACACCTGGGCCAGGCGCAGCACCGGCTGACTGACACGGCCGGCCAGCATGTTGAAGGCCACCAGCTCGCCCACCGTCATCTTGCCGGCCATGACGGCACCGGCGCCGAAGTAGAGGATGGCGGCCGACACCAGCTTGGAGATCAGCTGGATGGACTGGCTGGCGACATTGCCCAGGCTGGTGACGCGGAAGGCGGCATGGACATACTCCGCCAGCTGGTTTTCCCAGCGCCGCTGCAACTGCGGCTCGACCGCCATGGCCTTCACCGTCTCGGCGCCGCCCACCGCCTCCACCAGGAAGGCCTGGTTCTCCGACCCGCGGCGGAATTTCTCCTCCAGCCGGCGGCGGAACAGCGGGCCGACACCGGCGCTGATGATGGCATAGAGCGGCAGCGACAGCGCCACCACCAAGGTCAGCAAGGGCGAATAGGCCAGCATGACCGCGAGGAAGACGACGGTGAAAACGAGGTCCACCACCAGGGTCAGGGCCGAGCCAGTCAGGAAGTTGCGGATGTTCTCCAGCTCCCGCACCCGGGCCACGCTGTCGCCGACACGGCGGTTGGCGAAATAGGCCAGCGGCAGGGCCATGAGGTGGCGGAACAGCCGCGCCCCCAACTCGACATCGATGCGGTTGGTGGTGTGGGAAAAGACGTGGGTGCGCAGGACGCTGAGCAGGCTTTCGAAGCAGGAGACCGCCACCAGGCCGATGACCAGCACGTCCAAGGTGCTGATGCCCCGATGCACCAGGACCTTGTCCACCACCACCTGGAAGAACAGCGGCGACACCAGGGCGAAGATTTGCAGGAACAGGGACGCCACCAGCACCTCGCCCAACAGCCGGCGGTACTTGTGCATGGCCGACAGGAACCAGCCGAGGTCGAAGCGTCGGCCCAGATCGCTCAGCCCCAGGCGCTTGGTCGCCAGGATCAGCCGTCCCGTCCAACGCGCCTCGAACTCCGCCCGGCCCAGCACGGTGGGATGGCCCGAAGCGGGATCGACCATCAGAATGCGATCGGCCGCCGCGCGAACCAATAAGGCGCAAGCCCCATCCCTCAGGACTGCAAGGGCCGGCAGGGCGACTATCGCAAGACGGTCCCAAGCCAACGCCACTTCCTTAGCGCGCAATCCCCTGCGTCGGGCCGATCGAATTAAATCGGCGGGGGATAGGGCACCGTGATGACCGGCTTCATGACGCAACTGGGCGCTGTCGGCGGGCACCCCGTTAAGGGCGAATAAGGCAATCAGCGCCTGAAGATTGGCGTCGCCTTTGGCCGTCGTTTCGCTGTCGCCACCCAGCGAGGCTTCCATATCCATTTCACCATGATGCATAGCGGGGTGACGCGTTCCTAGAGTTGCAAACGACCAAAGCCTTTCTCGGTCTTCGCCACGTCGCAATTAAAATAAAGTTGCAGATGTGTCAGATATATTCCATTAACTGGAAGCTTAGAGAAATACGCCAAATCCAGTAAATTTCGCGTCATCCTGTCGCATATCCTGCTTCAGTCTGCGCAGTTGACATTTTTACGATTTAAAAATTGCGTTATGCGCCAGCATCATTATTGCGGCGCAGCAGAAAATATCGAGCGAGAATCGAGAATCGATCAGATGAATACTAAGGCAGCATCCAAATTGCGGTGGTTTTTGTAAAATTTTATCATCTATGATCAAATGCGCCCCAGTTGATCGGCGCATGACCCGGATGCCAATCGGCAGGATATCCATTCCTCAACCAAAGACGGGCCGGCGGCCTGCATCACACACGCGGCTGGGCAGCCGTCGAGCCCCGGGCGACGCAACGGCCGGAGAGCACCACTTTGCGGGTCGGAGCGTCCGGGGTCTTCAGGCGCTGGAATAACAGGGCCATGGCCTCGCGGCCTATGGTTTCGACCGGCTGCTCGATAACGGTCAGGCCCGGTTCAACCAATTCCGTCCAGGGTTCGTTGTCGAAGCCCGCGACGGCGATGTCCTGGGGGATGCGCAGGCCCAGGGCGCGGGCGGCCTTCACCACGCCGGTGAGGAACAGCCCATTGCTGACCAGCAGGGCCTGAGGCCGGTCTGGTTCGCGCAGCCAGGCGGCGGCGGCGTTTTCGGCGGCATCCACCGACGGCGGCACGAAGCGCGCCTCCCCCGTTAACCCCCGGGCCGCCATGGCCGCCAGATAGCCGTCGCGCCGTTCGATGCCGGTGGTGCTGGTGGCACCGAACAGGCCGCCGATGCGGGTGTATCCCCGGGACACCAGATGATCGACCAGGGTGGCGCTGGCCTCACGATTGTCCAACAACACGGTGTCGAACTGCCCGCCTGGACCGGCGCGGTCGATCAGCACCATGGGGAAATCCAGGGCATCGGCCTGCAATCGGTCGAGGGTGGCGCGGGTCGGGGCGAAAATCAGCCCCGTCACCCGCTCTTCCTGCATCAGGGTCAGGTAAAGCGCCTCACGCGCGGGGTCCTCATCGGTGTTGCACAGGATAACCCGCATGCCGGCACGGTAGGCCGCATCCTCCACCGCCCGGCCGACGGCGGTGAAGAAGGGGTTGCGGATGTCGGCGACGATCAAGCCGATGGTCTGGGTGCGCTGCGAACGCAGCCGCCGCGCCGACAGGTTGGGCTTGTAACCGGTGGCGCGTACCGCCGCCTGCACCTGTTCCCGAACCTCCGCGCTGACCGGCCCCTCCCCCAAAGCGCGGGACACGGTGGAAACCGATACACCGGCAACCCGGGCGACGTCCTTGATGTTGACCGTCATGTTCGCAATCGTTTCCAGTTATTTTGCCCCAGTTTAAAGCCTTACACCGCGCGTTCAAAGGGAATACGGCGCATACGCCTAGAGACACCCAAGGGATTCCCTTTGACAATTTTTGTGGAAACGTTACCACTAAGCACAAGAATGAAATCGGGAGGTTCCGAGAATGCCCTTCGCCGTTGAGAGCGACCTGCTGCCCCGCGAGCTGATCCGCCTCGGCGCGTGTCCGGCTGGAAAGCGTGACGCCATTGGCGAGGCGGCACAGCTGCTGGTCGCCGCCGGGTGCGTCGATCCCGCCTATGAACAAAGCATGGTCCGCCGGGAAGAGGTGGCCAACACCTACCTAGGCCAGGGTGTCGCCATTCCCCACGGCCTGGGGGAGGATCGCCACCTGGTCCGCCGCAACGGCCTGGCCATCCTGCAGATCCCTGACGGCGTGGCGTGGAACGCCGGCCAACGCGCGCGCCTCGTGGTCGCCATTGCCGCGCAGTCCGACGCGCACATCACCATCCTGCGCCGCCTGACCCGCCTGATCCAGGACAGCGACCGGTTGGAGCGTCTGTTGGTGACGACCGACGCCGGCGAGATCGCGGCCGCCCTGGGCCGCGATACACCCCTGGTTGGGCGCACGGACGAAAACGCGGGCGCGCCGGTGGGTGACCTCGCGCCCGGTTTCGACTGGACGGTGGATTATCCCAGCGGCCTGCACGCCCGGCCGGCCGCCCACTGGGTGGACACCGCCCGCCGCTTCGCCGCCCAGGTCCGGGTCCGCCACGGCGATCAAGCGGCGGACGCCAAGAACCTGATCGCCCTGCTGCAACTGGGCCTGCGCGCCGGTGACACGGTGGTGGTGTCCGCCGCCGGCGGTGATGCCGCAGGGGCGCTGGCCGCCATGCGGCAAGCCATCACCGGCCTGAGCGCCCAGGAAAAGATGGACGCGGCCCTGGCGGCCAGCCGCGCGCGCCAGACGCCCCGCACCGGCTGGACGCCCCCAGCGCCGCTGACGGCCATCGGCGGCGTGCCGGCGGCGCCAGGACTGGCCATCGGCCCGCTGCATGTGCTGAAGGCGGCGGACCCGGTGGTGCCGGACAATCCCACCACCCTGGCGGAGGGGGGCAGCCTGCTGCAAGAGGCGTTGAGCCGCACGCGCCAACAACTCAAGGCGCTGGCCGACGACACCGCCCGCCGGCTGGGTGCGGCCGACGCCGGCATTTTCAAAGCCCAGGCGGAGTTGTTGAATGACACCGACCTGATCACCCTGGCCTGCCAGTTGATGGTGGACGGTCATGGCGTGGCCTGGGCCTGGAATCAGACGGTGGATCGCATGGCCAGCCGGTTGGCCGCGCTGGGCAATCCCGTCCTGGCCGCCCGCGCCGCCGATCTGCGCGACGTGGGCCGCCGTGTCCTGGGGCATATCGACCCCTCCTTGCGCGCCAACTCGCTGCTCGACCTGCCCGACACACCCTGCATCCTGGTGGCGCCGGACCTATCCCCCTCGGACACCGCTGGCCTGGACCCGGCCCGTGTGGTGGGCTTGGCCACGGCTTCGGGCGGCCCCACCTCACACACCGCCATCCTGGCCCGCACACTGGGCCTGCCGGCCCTGGTTGGGGGTGGTGCTGCCCTGCTGGAACTGGCGGATGGCACCAGCGCCATCCTGGATGGCCAGTCGGGACAACTGTACTTGGAGCCGAGCGACGCCGACCTGGCATCCGCGCGACAATGGCTGGCGGTCAAGGCGGAGGCCCGCGCCCGTGAAGCGGAGGCCCGCGCCCTGCCCGCGCGCACCCGTGACGGCCACACCGTGTCCATCGGGGCGAACATCAACCTGCCCGACCAGGCGGCCTTCGCCCTGTCGCAGGGCGCGGAGGGCGTCGGCTTGATGCGCACCGAGTTCCTGTTTCTGGAACGGGGCGAAAGCCCAAGCGAGGATGAACAGTTCGACATCTATCGCGCCATGGCCGTGGCCTTGGGTAACCGACCGCTGATCGTCCGCGCCCTGGATATCGGCGGCGACAAGCAGGTGGCCCATCTGAACCTGCCGCATGAGGAAAACCCCTTCCTGGGTGTACGCGGGGCCCGGCTGCTGCTGCGCCGCCCCGATCTGCTGGAGCCGCAGTTGCGCGCCCTGTACCGCGCGGCGCGCGCGGGCGCCAGCCTGTCCATCATGTTCCCCATGATCACCACGGCGGCCGAGATCATCGCCCTGCGCACAATCAGCGAGCGCATCCGGGCCGAGGTCGAGGCGCCGGCGGTGCCGCTGGGCATCATGATCGAGGTCCCCGCCGCGGCGCTGCAGGCCGAAAGCCTGGCCCGCCATGCCGACTTCTTCTCCATCGGCACCAACGACCTGACCCAGTACACCCTGGCCATTGATCGCCAGAACCCACAGTTGGCCGCCCAGGCGGATAGCCTGCATCCCGCCGTGCTGCGTCTGATTCAGGCCACCGTGTCCGGGGCGACCAAGCATGACCGCTGGGTTGGCGTCTGCGGCGGCATCGCCGGCGACCCGTTCGGCGCCGCCCTGCTGACCGGCCTGGGCGTGCAGGAACTGTCGATGACCCCGCGGGAGGTGCCGGCGGTGAAGGCGCGCCTGCGCGATAGCGAGTTGACGGCGCTGCGCGCGCTGGCGGCCCAGGCCTTGGCTTGCGAGGCCGCCGAGGATGTGCGGGCGCTGGAAGGAGGCTTGGCATGAGCATTGACCTGCACACCGTCACCCTGAACCCGGCCATCGACGAGACCGTCACCCTCGACGACTTGCGGCCAGGCCAGGTGCACCGGGCCGCGGCCGTGCGCCACAATGCCGGGGGCAAGGGCGTGAACGTGGCCTCCTGCCTGGCCGACTGGGGCCTGCATGTGGCTGCCACCGGGCTGCTGGGCATCGACAACACCGCCCCGTTCGAGGCGCTGTTCGCCGCCAAGGGCATCCTCGACCGCTTCTTGCGCGTGCCCGGCGAAACCCGCACCAACATCAAGCTGCTGGACCGCCACGACGGCCGCACCACGGACATCAACCTGCCGGGTTTGGTGGCAGTCCCGGAAACGGTGGGGCGAATCCAGACCTATCTTGAGGAATCCGTCGGCCCCGGCACCCTGGTTGTGCTGGCCGGCAGCCTGCCCGATGGATTACCCCCCGACACCTATGCCCAGATGGTGGCCGGCCTGGCCCATACCGGTGCCCGCGTTGTCCTGGACAGCAGCGGGGAGCCGTTGGCGCGGGCCCTGGCCGCGGACGTCCTGCCCCATTGCGTGAAGCCCAACCGACATGAGTTGGAGGGCTGGGCCGGCCGGCCCTTGGCTCCGCCCGACGTGCTGGCGGCGGCGCGGCACCTGCAAGGACATGGCATCCCCCTGGTGGTCGTGTCCCTGGGCACCGGCGGCGCCCTGTTCGTGGACGGCGACACCGCCCTGCACGCCCAAGCCCCCGAGGTGCGGGGCAGCAGCACCGTGGGCGCTGGCGACGCCATGGTGGCCGGGCTGGCGGCCGGTCTGCATGCCGGCCTGGGATTGGAGGCGCTCGCCCGCCTGGCGACCGGGTTCGCCGTGGCCAAGTTGGGCCGCGCCGGCCCCAACCTACCCGGGGTGGAGATCGTCCGGGCCCTGGCCGACCAGGTCACGATGACAGCCGCCGATGATTGGGCATCAACCACCGCGACGCATGCGCCGCACTGAAGGATGAAGGGCGGGCGGGCCGAAGACCCGCCCCCGGGGAGGAACCATGTCCACAATGTTGGCTGTAATCGGCGCCGGTGAAATGACCATTCACGCCCTGCTGGCGGCGGAGGCCCTGCGCAAGGCCGCCACCAACGGAGGCCACACCATCGCTGTGGAGGTGCGTACCGGGCAGGGCGTCCTTGGCGCGTTGGAACCGGCGCAGATTCAGGACGCGCACGCCGTTCTCCTGGTGGGGTCGGGCATCCTGGACGCTGATCGCTTTGGGGCACTGCCCCACCACAGCACCAGCATCGAGGCCGTCCTGGCCGACCCCGCCGCGGCCTTGGACACGCTCGTCCTGGCAGCACCGGAAAAAGCCGAGGGGCCACGACACATCGTGGCCATTACCTCCTGCCCGACGGGCATCGCCCACACATTCATGGCGGCGGAGGGCCTGCAGCAGGGTGCCAAGGCGCTGGGGCATGTCATCCGCGTGGAGACGCAAGGATCGGTCGGGGCCCGCGACGGCCTGACGGATGATGAGATCGCCGCCGCCGACATCGTCATCATCGCCGCGGACCGCCAAGTGGATCTGGGCCGCTTCGCCGGCAAGCGGGTGTTCCAGTCAGCCACCAAACCCGCGATCGCCGATGGCGCCGGCCTTATCCAGCGGGCCCTGGCCGAAGCGACGCCCTTGGCCGGGGCGGACGGCGGCGCGCCGGACGCGGGGCGGGCCGCGGGCGCTGCGCCCCCGGCCGTCGCCGGGGCGAAGGCCGGGCGCGGCGGGCGCACGGGCCCCTATAAGCATCTCATGACCGGCGTTTCCTTCATGCTGCCCTTCGTGGTGGCGGGGGGGTTGTTGATCGCGCTGGCCTTCGCGCTGGGCGGCATCTACGCCTATGACGACGCCCATAAGGGCACGCTGGCCTACGCCCTGTTCCAGGTTGGGGCCAAGGGGGCGTTCGTGCTGATCGTGCCGGTGCTGGCGGGCTACATCGCCCATTCCATCGCCGACCGGCCGGGCATCGCGCCCGGCATGATCGGCGGCATGGTGGCGGCCAATCTTCAGGCGGGCTTTCTGGGGGGTATCCTGGCCGGATTCATCGCCGGCTACGGCACCGCCTTCCTGAACCGCCATATCCGCCTGCCCCGGACCCTGGAGGGCCTGAAGCCGGTGCTGATCCTGCCCTTGCTGGGCACCTTGCTGACGGGCCTGCTGATGATCTACGTCGTGGGCGGACCGGCGGCCGGCGCGCTGGCCGCCGTGACCACCTGGCTGAAGGGCATGCAGGGCAGCAGCGCCATCCTGCTGGGCGTCCTGATCGGCGGCATGATGGCCTTCGACATGGGCGGCCCCATCAATAAGGCGGCCTACGCCTTTTCCACGGGCCTGATCGCCAGCCAGGTCTACACCCCGATGGCAGCGGCCATGGTCGCGGGCATGACCCCGCCCTTGGGCCTGGCCTTGGCCGCCCAAGTGTTCGCCAACCGCTTCACGGCGGAGGAGCGGGAAACGCGCGGCGCCGCGGCGGTGTTGGGCCTGGCCTTTGTGACCGAGGGGGCCATCCCCTTCGCCGCCCGCGATCCGCTGCGGGTCATTCCGGCCCTGGTGGCGGGGTCCGCCGTGGCGGGCGCCATTTCCATGGCCATCGGCGCGGAGCTGCGCGTGCCCCACGGCGGCGTGTTCGTGCTGCCCATCCCCAACGCCGTCAGTCATGTCGGCGGCTATATCGCGGCACTGGCCATCGGCGCCGGGGTGACGGCCGTCGCCCTGCGCGTCCTGAAGCGCCCGGTCTGAAGGCCGGGGCCACCCAATCAACGTGGTCGCCACAAGGCCGTAACCAGAAGAACCCAGGGAGAGATGATCCATGCGCCCAATCGCACCGTCGGTGCCGACCCCATTTTTGCGCCCCGTTGTGGAAACGTTTCCAGTGGCCGTCCTGGCCATGATGCTGTCCAGCGCCGCCCTGGCCGCCGAACCCGGCACGGGCGAGACCATCGACTGGCTGGCCAGCTACACCGGCGAGGCGGCGGCCAATCCCAGCGGCGGCATGCGCCAGGGGGCGGCCTATGCCGGCCAAATTCTGCTGGGCGCCGATGTGAACCTGAACAACGCCCTGGACTGGAGCGGGAGCACCCTGCATGTCGCCGCGGTGAACCGCCACGGCAGCAACCTGGCTGCCCAGTATCTGGGCAGCACCACCTCGCTGCAGGAGATTTATGGCGCGCAGAACACGCGCCTGGCCCGCTTCACGGTGGAACAGTCCCTGCTGGACGGCCGCCTGGTGGTGGAGGGGGGCGCACGGTGGCCAACATCAGCTTCCTCGGGTCGTCGCTCTGCGCCAATTTCCAGATCAACTCCGCCTGCGGCAACCCCACCTTCGTCTTCAAAACCAGCAGCTTCACCTGGTGGCCGGTGTCCAGTTGGGGTGCCCATGCCACCGCCTGGCTGACACCGACGGTCTATCTGCATGTCGGCGCCTACGAAGTGAACCCCAGCCACCAGTCCAGCACCGAGCATGGCTTCGACTGGGGCACCTCCACCGCCACGGGCGCCATCGCGCCGATGGCGCTGGGGTATCAGACGACGTTTGACAACGACCGCCTGCCCCGCAAATACGAAGTCGGCGGCTGGTATGATGGCGCCGATTATACCGACCCGCTCCGCGACGCGAGCGGACGCGCCGCCGTGATCAGTGGCCAGCCCAACGCCACCCTGAACGGCCGATCCGGCGTGTTCTTCCGTTTCGAACAAATGGTGCTGCGTCCCGATGACACGTCACAGCGGGGCCTGACCTTGTTCGGCGTGGCGATGACAGGCGTCAGCGGCCGGCTGATCGAGGACCATTTCCTGGAATTGGGCTTGGTCCAACGCGGCACCTTCGCGGGACGCGACAACGACACCATCGGCTTCGTCGTGAACCAGCAGAAGTACAGCCACGACGCCCTGGAGGCCCTGCGCCTGGCCCGCGCGGCGGCGGGCGGCAGCGGCACGCCGGCGGACGATCAGATCATGATGGAATTGAGCTACGGCGTGCAACTGGACCGCGCCGTTCGCATCCAGCCCAACCTGCAATATGTCATCCATCCAGACCAATTCAGCGACCCCGCCCGCCTGCACGACGCTCCGGACGCTTTCGTCATCGGCTTGCGGTTCGACCTGGACCTGGCGGCGCTTCTGCGGGGACGCTAGCTAGCAGCGGAAGCCTGCCCATCAGGCCTCCCGGCACCAGCGGTGCGCGAATCGACCCCGATCGCCGGCGATGACGTTACCCGGCGGATGCCATGAGGCCCGCGAGCACGGCCTGCCCTAGCGCCAAGCCGCCGTCGTTGGCCGGCACCTGCCGGTGCGCTATCGGCCGGTAACCGGCGGTTTTTAGGCGGACCTGGATCTCCGCCAGGATAATGCGGTTCTGCAGAACCCCACCCGACAGCGGCACCAGCGTTCCCGGACCCGCCCCCAGGCCCAGCGCGGCCGTGACCAAGGCGTCGGCGACCGCCAGGTGGAAGCGGGCGGCAATCAGCCCCGGCGGCTCCCCAGCCTGAAGGTCGGCCAGCAGCGCCTGCCACATCGGCCGCCACCCAAGCACCAGGGGATCACCCTGGCCGAGTGCCACCGGATAGGGCCGGGCGGCGGCGACATGAGGGCGCGCCAGCGTCTCCAGGGCCATCGCGGCCTGGGCCTCGTGCCCGATACGCGCGGGGTGGATGCCCAGCGCCGCCGCCACCGCATCGAACAACCGGCCCGCCGAGGAACAGGGCGGCGCGTTGGTGCCCGTCTCCATCATGCGTTCTAGCACGCCCACGGACGTGGGGAGGGGCAAACGGCCCAGCACCGGGCCCGCCTGGTCCCGCCACGAAGGCCCGAAGGCATGCCGCATCTGGGCGACCAGGTTGCGCCACGGCTCCCGCATCGCCGCCGCGCCGCCGGGCAGGGCCACGGGGGCGATATGGGCGGCACGGACAACGCCGCGATATCCCCCGCGCAGGATCTCGCCCCCCAGAGCGTCCCATCGGTACCGAGACCCAGCCCGTCGAGGATCACACCAAAGGCGCCCTCTCCGCCTTCCGCGAGGCCGATGCCGCCATCGACCAGGCAGGCGGCCATATGGGCATGATGGTGTCCCACGGGCACCAACCGGGCGCCGCATTCCTGGGCCAACGCGGCGCCCAGCGTGGTCGAGAGATAGTCCGGATGCGCGTCGACCGCGATGACCGCCGGCGTGAAGTCGTACAGGTCGCGATAAAGGCGCAGCAGGGCGCGGTAATCGTCAAGGGCGGCCGCGTTCTCCAGATCACCGATGTGCTGCGACAGGATGGCCTGCCCGTCCCGCAGCAGGCAAAAGGTGGCCTTCAGTTCCCCGCCCATGGCCAGGGTGGGCGGCAGGCCATCGAAGCCCGGCGGCAGGGCCAACGGCGCCGGGGCATAGCCGCGCGCCCGTCGCAGGATGGCGGGCGCCTCCGAGGTGGTGGCGACGAGGCTGTCGTCCAGGCGGTTGAGGATGGCGCGGTCGTGCATCAGCCAGGCGTCGGCCAATCCGGCCAGACGATCCCGCGCGCCCTCGTTGGTGATCTCCTGCGGCTCATCCGACCGGTTGCCTGAGGTCATCACCAGGGGGCCATCCAAGCGGGCCAGCAGCAGGTGATGCAGCGGCGTGTAGGGCAGCATGAAGCCCAGATGATCCTGGTCCGGCGCCAATCCATCCGGCAGCGGCGGGCCATCGGGCCGCCGGGGCAAAAGCACGATGGGCGCAGCGGGCGACAGCAGCAGGGTGCTGGCCATATCGTCCAGTTGGCAATACCGCCCGACCTCGTCCACCGTCCGGGCCATCAGGGCGAAGGGCTTGGCATCGCGCGCCTTGCGCCGCCGCAATTCCGTGACCGCCGCGGTGTTGGCGGCATCACAGGCCAGGTGGAAGCCGCCGATTCCCTTGACGGCGACGATGCCGCCCGCCCGCAGCAGCGCCGCCGCCGCGTCCAGCGGATCCGTTCCCGCGTCCGGGGTGGGTTCCAGCCACAGCCGGGGGCCGCAAGCGGGGCAGGCCGTCGGCTGGGCATGGAAACGGCGGTCGGCGGGGTTGGCGTATTCGGCGGCGCAGTCCGGGCACATCCGGAACGCCGCCATGGCCGTGTTGACGCGGTCATAAGGGATGGCCCGGACGATGGACAACCGGGGCCCGCAATGGGTGCAGTTGCCGAAGGCATAGCCCTGGCGCCGGTTGGCGGGGTCGAACAGCTCCGCCCGGCAGGCGGGGCAGGTGGCGGCGTCGGGCACGATGCCCGTCCGCACGGTTCCAGTGGCACTGGCGGCAATGGTGAAGCCCCTGGGCGCCGGGCCGTCATGGGGCCAGGCCTCGACGCTGTCGATGCGCGCCAGGGGTGGCGCCTCATCACGCAGCCGGTTCTGGAAACCGTCGAGGGTGGCGGCGTCCCCCCAGACGTGGATGACCACGCCCTCTCCATCGTTGGCGACACTGCCAGCGATATCCAGCGCCCGCGCCAGGCGCCAGACATGGGGCCGGAACCCCACCCCCTGCACCAGGCCCCGCACGCGGATGCGACGCGCCGCCATCAATGCACCGTGCAGACCATGCATGGATCGAAGGAACGGACGATGTGCTGCACGGCCACCGGCTCGCTCTCCCCCTCCCGCACGGGGGCGCCGCGCAGCGCTTGCTCCAACGGCCCCGGCGTGCCGGCGGCGTCGCGGGGGGAGAAGTTCCAGGTCGTGGGGGCGATGATCTGGTAGTTGGCGATGCGCCCGCCCTGGATGTTCACCCAGTGACCCAGCGAGCCCCGGGCGGCCTCCGTCAGGCCGGCCCCCTCACCCGCCGCCGGCAGGGGTGTATGGTCGATGAAGGGGGCCGCCGGATCGATGGCGCGCAGCCAGCGCTCCATGGCCATGGTGACCAAGGCGACCTCCAGCAATCGCGCCACCACCCGCGCCTCGACCGTCGCTCCATCCCGCGCCACCAGGTCACGGGGCAGCGGGTGGCCGGCCACCAGTTGGCGCGACAGGGCGCCCACCTCCGCCACCTCCCCTTCCAGGCGCGGCGCCTTGCACCAGGAATAGGCGTCGTCCCGCGTCGCGTCGGGTGGGGTCCCCAGGTGGCGGGGGAACGCGGCGCACCATCGGGGGCGGGCTGATACCAGGCGTGGCTGACATCCTCGGTAATGCGGTCCACCGGCAGCACGCCGCCAACGCCCCGCCGGAACAGGCCGCGCGGGAACAAGGGCCCGTCGGATGACGGATAGGCGCCGAAGCTCATATGCCGCAGGTCGGTGCGCCCCAGACGGTTCAGGCCCGTCGCCTGCGACAGAAGCACGAAGCGGGCGAAATCGCCTCGCGCGGCCCTTGCCTCCGCCCAGGCCAGCAAGGCGTCGCGGGTCGACAAGGCCGCAACAGCCTCCAAGGCATCGGCGAACAGGACGCGTTCCAGGAAGCGGCGGAAGGCGGCCAGCAGGGCGCCCAGCCGCGCCAGCTCGGCCCGCGACACGGCGCGTGTCGATCCCCCCGGTTGGATCGCCAAGGTATGGGGCCATTTACCCGCCAGGATGCCCAGCAGGTTCATCAACTCCGCCCGGGCGGGCAGGAAGTCCTGGGCGGCGCTGCCCTTCACCGCCGCGAACCGCGCCGCCGCGTCGGCATGCCAAGATTCGCCGGCGTAAACAGGTCGGGCGAAGTCCGGCATGAAAAACAGGTAGAAGTGGGTCAGGTGGTCGGCGACGTTCTCGACCGCATGGATCAGATTGACCGCCAGCCCCCCATTGGCGGGCACTGGCACGGAACCGGTCGCCGCCAGCGCGCGCGCCGCCGCCAGCGACTGGGACACGGAACAGATGCCGCAGATGCGCGGCGCGTAGACCAGCGCGTCCAGCGCCGGCTTGCCCACCAGCATGGCCTCGAACCCCCGATACAGCGGGGAGACGACACGGGCATCAGCCACCACGCCGGCGCTGATGTCCAGGCGTACCTCCAGGTCCCCCTCGACACGGTTGAACGGACCGACGATCAGGCGGCTCATGCGCTGTCCTTGCGCTTGTCATGGGGAAGAACGGCGGGCGTGGGCCGCGCGGCGTTGTCGCGCAGCCGCTTGGGCGTCGCCGCCTTGGACAGGGAGGCCAGCGCCACGAACCAGGCCTTGGGCATGTCCGTCGGCAGGCCGATGGGGATGCCGGCCAGCTTGGGCGTGACGGCGAAGGCGTGACCCGGTTCCTCGAACCCCGGCGCCGTGCAGTTGATGCAGGCGTAGTTGCCGTCCAGGCAGGACCCGCCGCCGTTCCAGGGCCGGATGTTGCAGTCGGCCCGCGCCTGCGTGCCCTTGCAGCCCAAATTCTCCATCATGCAGCCGAGGTCGCCCGGCTGCTCGGCACTGGCCTTGAACTCATAGAACTCATTGCGGGCGCAACCGTGGTGGACCAGGTGGGCGGTGTAGGCCAGCGGGCGCTCCCACTCATCCAGGTCGGCCGCGCTCAAGGTGCCAGCGCCGATCTGCAGCAGGGTGTCGGTGAACCAGCCGGGATGGATGGGGCAGCCGGCGATGTTGATGACAGGCAAGCCCCGGGCGGAGCGGAAGTCCGCGCCCAGAAGGCCGCCCGCCCGGGTGCCGTCATAGGCCAGGCCGCACGCCTCCACCTCATTGCCGCCGGCGGCGGTGACGCCCCCGAAGGCGGCGCAACTGCCCACGGCCACCACGTAACCGGCCCGGCGGGCGATGGTGGCGACCCAGTCGCGCATGGGCTTGCCCGTCCCAGCCATGAGGTGGAACCGGCCGGTGCCACCCGGCCCGTTGATCACCGACCCCTCCAGGCACAGGATATCGACCGGCGGCCCGTCGCCGGCCGCGGCCTCCAGTATGGCCCGCGCCTCCGCACCCGTCGCCTCGCTGAGGGAGGGGTGCCACAGCAGCTCGACATTGGCTGCCGCCAGCGCGGTCAGCAGGTCCGGCTTCTCCGCCCCCAACAGGGACAGGGTGCAGCCGCCGCAGCCGCCGGATTGCAGCCACAGGAGCCGCAGCGGACGGGCGGGTTCAGAGACCGCGGTCATCGACCGGGACCTTCAGGGTGAAGGTGGCACCGCCCCCTTCCGCATCCGTATAGCTCAGGCTTCCCCCTACCTTTTCCGCCATGTTGTAACTGACATACAGGCCCAGGCCCGTGCCGCTGCCAATGGGCTTGGTCGTGAAGAAGGGCTCGAAGATCTTGTTCTGGTTCTCCGGTGGCACGCCGGGGCCGTTGTCGCTGACCGTCAGCACGACCCAGCCGTCCTGCTGCCCCGCCGTGATCCGGATGAGCGCCCCGTCGCGGCCCTCCACGGCATCCACCGCGTTCTGCATGAGGTTGACCAGGATCTGATGCAACTGGCCCTTACGGCCCACCACCTCCACCTGCGGCGGCAGGTCCAGGCGTAGCTCCGGCTTGGTACGCTGGGCCTTGATCACCCAATCAATGGCGGTGTGGATCAGACGGACCAGGTTGAACGCCTCCGGCTCTTCCCTCTGGTTGGAGGAGAAGCGCCGCAGGTCCTGCACGATGTCGCGCACCCGCTCCGCCCCTTCCAGGGTGCCGTCCACCAGGGGGCCGATGTCGGCCAGCACCTTGTCGATGCGCAGGCTGTCACGCAGGGCCGCCAGCTCCGCCGGCGGCTTGCCGGCGTCGATAGCGGCCAGATAGCCGGTGATGGCGGCGCCGTAGCGCTTCAGCGCGTACATGTTGCCGAAGACGAAGCTGATGGGGTTGTTGAGTTCGTGCGCCACCCCTGCCACCAACCGGCCCAGCGCCGCCATCTTTTCGGAGGTCAGCAACTGCTGCTGGGTCTGGCGCAAGCGCTGATGGGCCTTGTCCAGGTCACGATAGGCGCGCAGCAGTTCACCGATGGGTCGGCCGGCCAGCACCATGCCGGCATACCGGCCCCGCGCGTCCCGGCGGGGGGCGCCATTGACGGACACGGCCGCCCGCTGGCCATCCGCGGCCAACAGGTGCCAGCTTTTGTCCTCGATCGGTTGCCCGTTGGCCAGGCAGGCCCGGATATCGGTGTGGTCGGCGGGGTCGAACAGGTCCAGCAGGGGGGCGGCCAACAAGTCGGCTTCCTCCCGCCCCAGGGCCGTCGTCAGCGCGGCGTTGACCCGCAACACCGCGCCGGCGGCATCGCACACGATCAGGACGTCGTTCATGGCGCCCAGCACCGACTGCATGAAGTCGCGCGCCTGCTGCAGGCGCTGGTTCTGTTCCTCCAGCGCCACTTGCGAGGCCACAAGGTCGCTGTAGACGACATCCATGCGGCGGATGACGTCGATCCACAGCTGCTCGCCCTCGCCATCCGCATCGGGCGGCACGTCCCCGAAGGGCAGCGCCGGGTCATGGCTGCCCATGGCTCAGCCCCCCGCCATGCGCTTGGGCACCCCAGGGGGCGCCGCAGGGGGAGCCAGAGGGTGGACATTCTCCAGCCCATAGCGTTCCAGCTTGGCGCGCAGGCCCACGCGCGACAGCCCCAGTTCCCGCGCCGCCTGGCTCTTGTTCCAGCGGTGGCGGATCAGCGTCTCGCGGATGATGCGCGCCTCCATGGCGCTGACCCGCTCACGCAGGTCGCCGGCCAGGCCGGCGATGTCGGTGAAGTCGTCGTCCTCGCGGGCGCCGGCCCCTTGCGGCTCCGCCCGCAGGATGTGGGGGACAGCAGGTCCGCCTCCAGCCGCCGCCCCTCGGTGCCGCGCACCACCATGCGCTGCACCTCGTTCTGCAGCTCGCGGACATTGCCGGGCCAGTCGTAGCGGGCGAGACACTCCAGCGCCTCCGGCGAAATGCCGGGGACCCGCTTGCCCATCTGCGCCATGGCCCGGTCCAGCAGCGCCTCCACCAACAGGGGCAGGTCGCCCTTGCGGTCCTTCAGGTCGGGCAGGCGGATGATCATCCCAGCCAGGCGATAGAAAAGGTCGGCGCGGAAGCGCTTGGCCCGCACCTCCTCCTCCAAATCCTTATTGGTCGCGGCGATCACGCGCACGTCCACCTTGCGGGTGCGGGAACCGCCCAGCGGCCGGACCTCCCCCTCCTGCAGAACGCGCAGCAGCTTGACCTGGAAGGCGGGGGAGACCTCACCGATCTCATCCAGGAAGACGGTGCCGCCGTCCGCCCGCTCGAACAGGCCGACATGGTCCTCGATGGCACCGGTGAAGGCGCCCTTCTTATGCCCGAACAGCTCGCTTTCCAGCAGTTCGTCGGGCAAGGCGCCGCAGTTCTCCACCACGAAGGGCTGGTTCCAGCGCAGGGAGCCGTAATGCAGCGCGCGGGCCGCCAATTCCTTGCCCGTGCCGGAGGAGCCGAACAGCAGGACCGGCACGTCGAAGGGTGCCACCTGGGCCAGGCTGCCGCACACCACCTCCATGGGGCTGCCCTTGGCGCGGACAATGCCGTCGTCGACGTTATAGGCGCGGCGCAGCTTCTCCTTCCGCTCCCCCACCACGCGGGAGGCGGCGGACGGCAGCATCTTCATTTCCACCGCCAGCAGCTCATTCTGCCGCTGCAGCGTATAGAGGCGGCAGGCCCCCTTCAGCGTCAGCAGCAGATTCTCGGGGTGCCAGGGCTTGGTGATGTACTGGAAGATGCCCGCCTGGTTAATGCCGTCGATGATGTCGTGGGCGTCGGTGTAGCCAGAAATGATCATGCGGACCACATCCGGCCAGCGCTCCTTCACCTCCGTCAGGAATTCCACGCCGGTGCGGTCCGGCATGCGCTGGTCGCACAGCACGACCTGCACCAGATGGTCGGCCAAGCGCCGCTCGGCCTCGACGGTGCTGGCGGCGGTCAGCACCTCGAAATCCTCCTCCAGGATGCGCCGCAGCGATTCAAGGGAGCGCAACTCGTCATCGACGATCAGGATGGTGGGCAGATCGGTGGAAGACTCGGCCATCGCTCCTCTCCGCTAGCAGATGCGCGGAAGCTGTTCGCCCGACAGCCAATCGACCACGCGCTGGCCGCCGATGGCGGTCGTCATGCGGACGAAACCGGGCCGGTCCACGGTAACATGACCGATCCGTGCCGCGTCACGGCCTTCCGCATGGTCGCGCATCACGGCCAGCAGCGTCTCCACATCCCCCGGCTCGCACACGCAGACCAGCTTGCCCTCATTGGCGACATTGAGGGGGTCGAGGCCCAGCAGTTCGCAGGCCGCCGCCACCTCGGGCCGGACCGGGATGGCCCGCTCCTCCAGCTGCATACCCACGCCGGCGGCGTTGGTCAGTTCGTTCAGCGTGGCGGACAGGCCGCCCCGGGTGGGGTCGCGCAGGACCGCGACACCCGGAACCACCGCGATCATATCGGCCACCATGCGGTGCAGGGCGGCGCTGTCGGACCGGATCTCCGTGCCAAATTCCAGGCCCTGGCGCTTGGACAGGATGGCGATGCCATGGTCGCCGATGGGGCCGGACAGCAAGATCACTTGCCCGGGAGCCAGCCGGCGGGGGTTTATGTCCACCCCCTCCGGCACCACGCCGATGCCGCTGGTGGTGATGAAGACGCCGTCGCCCTTGCCGCGCTCCACCACCTTGGTATCGCCCGTCGCCACGGGCACGCCGGCATCGCGGGACGCCTGCCCCATGCTGGCGGCGATACGGTCCAGGTCCGCCAGCGGAAAGCCTTCCTCGATGATGAAGGCGGCGGTCAGCGCCACCGGGCGGGCGCCCGCCATGGCCAGGTCGTTCAGCGTGCCGTGCACCGCCAGCGATCCGATATCGCCGCCGGGGAAGAACAGGGGCGAAATGACGTGGGCATCGGTCGTCACCGCGATGCGGCCGGACCCGACGTCCAGACGGGTGGCGTCATGCCCCTGCTCCAGCAGGGGGTTCGCCAGGTGCCGCAGGAAGATGTCGCGGATCAGGCGCGCCATGGCCCGGCCGCCACCGCCGTGGCTCATGTCCACGGCACCGGAAAGATCGGGGGGCGGGGTGGTCATTCGGCCGCCATCTCCGCCAGGGTTTCCATCCGCCGGTAGGTCCAGTAAGCGGCGCACGCCCCTTCGGAGGAGACCATGCAGGCGCCCATGGGGGTTTCCGGCGTGCAGGCCTTGCCGAACAGCTTGCAGTCCTTCGGCTTTTTCACGCCGCGCAGGATGGCCGGGCATTCGCAGGACTTGGTTTCGCGGCTCTGCTTTTCGCTGAGGGTGAAGCGCTTCTCGGCGTCGAAGGCGGCATACTCCGCCCGGATGGCCAGCGCGCTGTCCGGCACGCTGCCCAGGCCGCGCCATTCGAAGCTGGGCCTCAGCTCGAAGATACGGGTCACCAGCTCCTGCGCCTTGGCGTTGCCGTCCCGCGTCACCACCCGGGTGTATTGGTTCTCCACCGCCACCCGGCCCTCGTTCACCTGGTGGATCAACATCAGGACCGACTGCATCACGTCCAACGGCTCAAAGCCGGCGATGACCACAGGCTTGGCATAGCGGGCGGCCAGGAACTCATAGGGTCGGGAGCCGATGACCGCGCTGACGTGCGACGGTCCGAGGAAGCCGTCCAGACGGGCGGCCTGGCTGGGGTCGATCTCCGGCGCTTCCAGGATGTGGCGGATGGCCGGCGGGGTCAGCACATGGTTGCAGAAGACGGAAAAGTTCCCGATGCCCTCCGCCTGGGCCTGGGCGATGGCGACCGCGCTGGGTGGCGTCGTGGTCTCGAACCCGATGCCCAGGAACACCACCTCGCGCCCCGGATTGGCGCGGGCGATGTCCAGCGCGTCCAGCGTCGAATAGACCATGCGGATGTCGGCGCCGTCGGCCTTGGCCTTCAGCAGCGACCGCCGGCCGGTGCCCGGAACGCGCAGCATGTCGCCATAGCTGCACAGGATGACACCGTGCCGCTCCGCCAGTTCGATGGCGTCGTCCAGGCGACGGGCCAGCAGGATACAGACGGGACAGCCGGGGCCATGAACGAAGCGCACGTTGGCCGGCACCAAATCCTGCACGCCGTAGCGGAAAATGGCGTGGGTATGCCCGCCGCAAAACTCCATGAAATTATAGTCGCGCGCCGGGTCAGCCGCCGCGGCGATGGCGGTGGCCAGGGTGCGCGCCAGGTCGCGGTCGCGAAATTCGTCCACGTATTTCATGCCCCCACCCCCGCGCTATCCGCCGTCCCGCCCATGTCCGCCACCTCGGCCTGCAGCAGCCCCGCCTCGGCCATCATCGCCAGGGTGCGCCGCGCCTCCTCCTCACTGACGCGGTGCAGGGCATAGCCCACGTGCAGCAGCACGTAGTCCCCCACCGCCACCTCCTCCAGCAGGGCGATGGAAACCTCCTTGGCGATGCCGCCGACCGAGACGCTGGCCATCGCGCCGTCATGCAGCGCGGTCACCAAGGCGGGAATGGCGAGGCACATGATCTCCCTCCCCTATTCCGCCGCCTGGGACGGTCGGCCGGACAGGGCCATCAGGCGGGCGCCGCGGATCCAGTCCAGCCAGGCCGCCATGCCTTCGCCCGTACGGGCGGAAACCTGCAGCAGGCGCACCCGGTGATTGACCTTGCGCGCATTGGCCATGGCCACATCCACATCGAAGTCGAGATGGGGCAGCAGGTCCGTCTTGTTGATCAGCACCAGGTCGGCGGCGGCGAACATGTCGGGGTATTTCAGGGGCTTGTCCTCCCCCTCCGTCACCGACAGGATGGCCACCTTATGCGCCTCCCCCAGGTCGAAGGCCGCCGGGCAAACCAGGTTACCGACATTCTCGATGAACAGCACGGAGGCGTCGGGCGGTGCCAGATGGTCCACGGCATGGCCCACCATGTGCCCGTCCAGATGGCAGCCCTTGCCGGTGTTGATCTGGATGGCGGGGGCGCCCGTGGCCCGGATGCGGTCGGCATCGGCGCTGGTCTGCTGGTCGCCCTCGATGACCGCGCAGGGGAACTCGCCCGCCAGCAGGGCCAGGGTACGGCACAGCAGCGTGGTCTTACCCGACCCGGGGCTGGACACCAGGTTCAGCGCCAGGATGCCGGCCTTGGCGAACCGCGCGCGGTTGGCCAAGGCATAACCGTTGTTCTTGCCCAGGATGTCGGCCTCAAGCTGGATCAGGCGCGCCTGGCTCATGCCCGGGACGGCCGTGCCCGCGGGCCCCGCGCCATAGTCCAACGTCCCATCCGCACCGTGGTGGTGATGATCATGGTCATGATGGTGATGGTGATGGTGGTGATCATGATCATGATCATGATCATGATCGTGGTCATGGCTATGGTCATGCCCGTGGTCATGGTGATGTCCATGATGGTGGTGATCGTGGCCATGAGGATCGGCCTCGATCTTGACCTGGCCCTCGCCGCATCCGCAGACCGTACACATCACCTCACCTCCAATTCGCGTATCTTCATTTCTTCCCCGCCCGTCACCTGCACCTGGTGCGAACCGCAGCGGGGACAAGGGTCATAGCGCCGGCCGATAGCCACGGTCACGGCACAGGGCAGGCACCAGGCGGTGCCGGCGGTCTCGACGATCTCCAGCCGGGCGTCGGCGGCCACGCTACCGCGCATCACGACGTCGAAGCCGAAGCGCAACGCCTCCACCTCCACGCCGGACAGGGCGCCGATTTCCAGACACACCCTGTCCACGCGGCTGAAGTTTTGCGCGCGGGCCTGTTCCTCGATCAGGAGGCGGATGTTCTCGCAGATGGCCATCTCGTGCATCAGGCCACCTCGACCGCATAGTCGACGCAGGGATCCAACGCCAGCATCATCACCTCCGCCCGTCGGGCACGGTCGGCCGGCGGCCAGGCGCCCAGCCCCTGGAACTGCCGTTCCGCCGTCCCGCCCGGCGCGAATACACGATCCGTGGGCGACAGGATACGATAGCGCTCCACCTGTCCAGCCACCACGCCAACCTCATGGACCAAGGTGCCCCGGGCGCAGGGCACCGACGCCCTTCCCAGGCCCGGCCCCGTGGATAGGCCGCGCAACGGGGCGGCGTCGCCGGCGCGCAAAGCGTCCAGGCGGACCGGTACACGGCAAAGATCGATCAGCCGGGCGACATGGCACGCGATGAGGGAACCGGCGGGCAAGGCGCGGGCCAGCAGGGGATGGTCGGCATGGCGCCCCACCAGCGCCCCCGGCTCGATCTCCTCCACCGGCGTCAGCATGGACACCTCGAACAGGGTGGCGATGAAGCGCGCGGCCACCGTGCGCCCAGCGCCCGCCCAGCGGGCCAATTCTCCCGCCGAGGTCATGGCCAGCCATTCCTGCGGGCGCAAGCCGGTCACAGCGTCCGCGATCAGACCCATGGGGTCGTCCACGGCGGAAAGCGCCACGAAGGCGCGCGCGCGGGCCAGGTCCGGCGCTTCCCCCAGCAGGCGGGCCCAATCCAGGCAGATGCGCAGGCCATGCTCCCGCACCACCTCCAACCACGTCCGGATTTCACGCTCCGCCAGGGTGTCCGGCGTGGCCCCCAGGCCCAGCGCCGCCTCCACCGCCAACTCCGCCGCGTGCCCCTGGGCATGGGCGCACACGGCGAACAGCGCCCGGACCACGGCCGGCGCCCGTTTCACCGGCACGGCCGCCAACAGGCCGGTGACATCCCCGCGCGGCGTGTAGCTCAGCGTCACCGCGCCCCCCGCCTCGGCAGGCAGCCGCACAATGATGGCCGGCCGGGTCATGGCCCCGCCCCCTCACCCAGGCGGAACAGCGCCCGGCGGCTGAGCGGCGGCGGCGGTTCGATCTTGGCCGGCGGCGGGGCGGCAGGACTTCCCGCCCAGATGGTGGCCATACCATCGTCACCGGCGTCCGGCTCAGGCACCGCCATGATTTCCATCAGGGCGGCATCCGCCGTCGCGACCGCCGTCTCCTGGTCCGCGAAGTCGAACATGGGGGAGAACAAGGAGCAGCTCCAATACCCGCCCAACTCGTCCTCATGCCCCCAGATGCCTTCATAATTGCCGGACGGCAACGCCAAGGCCGTCTTCGCCCCCACCCGCCGGGGCCCTTCCTCCGCTATGGGAAACAGCAGCAGGTTCATGAACCACGGGGTCACCAGCACGCCGACCCAATGCCCGCCATGGCGGTGCAGTCCCCGCATGGCCACCGACAGCGCCGGGTTCATCACCGGCACGCCGGCCATGCGCGTCGCCGCGATGCGGGTGAAGGCGGCCTCGATACGGGCGGAAAGGGCCGGCGCGTCGGTCATTCGTCAGCCATCACCATGAAACCCGCCTTGGCGCTGTCGCACTCGGGACAGGTCCAATGCTCCGGCAGGTCCGCGAAGGGGGTCCCCGGCGGCACCTGCCAGTAGGTGTCGCCCACCGCCGGGTCGTAGACATGCCAGCAAATCTTGCATTCCAGCTTCGTCTGGGGGCCGATCTTGCTGACGTCGCCCCCGAACGATCCGGCGAAGAAATGATCCGTCACCGGTAGATCTCCAGGATCTCGCCCAGCCGCTCGGCGGAATCGGCCAAGTCCTCCGCCGCCGCCAAGGCCACCTGTGGAAGGGCGCAAATCTCGATGCTGTTCAGGATCAGCGTGTCCTGGGAATTGAAGTACTGCGTCCACCAGCAGCCGCGCGTCCCCGTCGACCGGATGCGGCAGTTGCCGTAGCCGCGCGACAGGATGACCAGACCGCCCCGCCCCAGGGCCTCATCCAGGAAGGCCAGGTCCTCCTCGGTATGGGGTAGCAGGGACAGGTTGATGACATGGCCCGGCCCGCCTGCGGCACCCAGGCGGGGGATATGCTCGTTGATCTCGGCGACCAGCGGCGGCGCGTTGAAGATGTTGGGACGCGCCGTTTCCGGCAGGATGGCCTGGTCCCGCGCGCCGTCAAAGGCGCGCTCCACCAGCCCGGTGGGGAAAGGGCCGCAATCGACATAGTCGCGCCGGCGCCGGCCGCTGCCGTCGCTTTCCCGCACCCGCCACACCCCGGCCAGGACGGATTCCTGAACTTGGACGTCGGTGCCGAACACCACCGACACTTCGCCCTCGCCCAGCAACTGGTCGACGAAGGCCAGGTTGGCGCCGTCCAGGTGCGTCAGGTCCACCTGTTGCGGGCCGGCACCGTCCACCACGCGGCTCAGGGCTGCCAGGATGGCCTCCCCCGCCGCGACACCGTGCGGCACCGCCTGGGCGGCATCGGCCTCCGGCACGTTGGCGGCGGAGAAGACGGCCATGCCGTCCGGCATGACCATGTAATCCAACCGGCCGCCGTCAAAGTCCGCGGGCTGGCTGCCTGGCCCGACCAGGCCGCCACCGCCAAGGGCCATGGGATCAGTCATCAGTCTCTCTCCTCAATGCACGGCGTCGGTGCCGCAGCCGGCGGGCAGGCGGAAGGCGGGAGGAACGCTGGGTTCACGTTCGAGGATTTCCGGGATCTCGCGCATGTAATCCGCCCAGTCGCGGATGCCTTCGATGGCGCCCAGATAGTCACCCAGACGCAGGAAGACCAAGGCGGGGTAGCGGGCGAAGCGGAAACGGCGCTGCAGCGCGCGCTCGTCCGCCCGCGCGGCGATCAGCGGCACGACATGGCCACCCATGGCATCGTCCAGTTCCGGCAGGATGGCGGCGACGTCATCGCTCTCCGCCACCCGCCAGTGATCCCCCGCCAGGAACAGCAGGGCTAACGGCTGTCCGGCGCAAACCTTCGCCAGCTCCGCCTCCCCCACCACCTGATAGCCGCGCCGGCCGATGACGGAGCGCAGCAGGGGGAAAAGTCATCGCGTGCATCACTCATGCTTCAAGCTCCGGGATGGGGCGCAAATGGTCAGGCAGTTGAGGTTCGCGGCCGATCAGGTCGGAGAAGGCGGCATCCAGATCGGCGGGCTCCCCCCGCATGACAGCCTCCAGGGCGGCCAACGCCGCGAGCGAGCGAGCGGCGGCCTCGGGGCTCATCACCTCCCGCGCGGCACCCAGAAAGGTCATGAGCCAGGTGCCCGGGGCGACGTCGCCCACCAGGCTGGTGTCGATGGTCAGTATCTGCGCGCCGGACCGGCAGCGGGCATGGCCGATGCCGGCCTCCACCACCTGCATGGGAATGCCGACACACATCAGGCGCCGCTCCCTGACGCGTCAGCCAGGGGGCCCGCCACCAGGGCTTGCATCTCCGCCTCGAAGTCCGCCGGCCCGGTCCAGCCGCCGGCGCCCAGCACCCGCGCGTCGCCGCCACGGAAGGCTGCCGCCTCATCCGGGCGCTCCGCCTCATAACGTTCCAGCATCATTTCCAGCGATCCAATCCCCTGTTCCGCCGGCAGCGGCACCAGGCGCGGGGTGGCGGCGATGCCGAAGCCCGCCAGATAGTCCAGCGCCAGCGCGATGGCCGGCTCCATCTGGGCTTTGACCTCTGGCCGCAGGCTGCCGCCGAAATCCTCCAGTTCAACCGGCTGCACGCCGATCAGCAATTGGTGGGTGGGGCCGTCGCCCATCATCTCCGCCATGGCCAGCACCTCCTGGAAGCCGGTCTGGTGCAGGGAGATTTTCTTGGCGCCCAGGAACTTCGGCACCTCCGCCCCCTCCACCCGCTTCAAGGTGCCCGGCGGCAGGGCGTAGTCGACGGCATCGAAGACGACGAGGATGTCGGTCTCGCGGATTTCCTGGACCAGGTAGATGCCCTGGGTGCCACCGTCGATCAGGCGAACGTTGGCGGGAAAGGCATAGTGGCGGTGCATATGCTCCACCGCCCGCACGCCGAACCCCTCGTCAGCCCACAACAGGTTGCCGATGCCCAGCACCAGCACGCGGAGCCCGCTTGCCGTTGTCACTTCCACGCGTTCTCACTCCCCTGTCATCCGACTTGCCGGACGTTGGACCCCTGATCAGCAAGGGACATGCCACCGCACGGTTAACCGCCGAAATGGCTGGCTCCCCTGGCCGCCGGCATCGGTCGTCGCCCCGCCAGCCGGATAGTTTCTTTCCAGTTTGGCGCCAAAGCGGAAGGCTAATATCCAGACAAAAAAGGGGGCCGCGAAGCCCCCTTCCTGACTGGAAACTTGCCTGGGCCTCAGTGTTCGTCGGTCGGCCCACCGTCGCGGAAGGTGCGCCAGCCTGAGAACATCGAGGAGATGATGGACTGGCGGGACATGATGTCCTCCCGCACGGCGGCATAGATGTGGACGATGGCGAAGATCACGATCACCCACATGGCCATGTGGTGCCAGGTGTGGACCGTCTGGCTCTGCCCGAACAGGGGGATGACCCAGCTGGTGAACAGCCGATGGATCCAGCCTGGACCCTGGCCTTCGCCATACAGGGCAAGGCCGGTGACGATCATGAACAGCGTGCCCCACACGAACAGGACGTGCATGGACAGGATGGCCAGCGGGTTGTGCCCGCTGTACTTCTTGGGCTCGCTTTCCAGCATGGCGTACCAGCGGATCTCATGGATCACGCCCAGCCAGAAGCTTTTGCGCCACACCGGCGGCCGGAAGATTTCGCGGGCATGGGTGTTGCCCACAAAGGACCAGTAGAAGCGGAAGACGAAACCGACGACCAGGATCTGCCCCGCCGAGAAGTGCAGGAAGCGGATCCAGCCGAACAGGAAATGGGCGCTGGGCTCGCCATGAATGGATGGCGGGGGTGAGCCGATCAGATAGCCGGTGACACACAGCACCAGGATGGCGGCGGCATTGGCCCAGTGCCACAAGCGCACCGGCGCCTCATAGACGTAAACCGCCTCTTCCTGATGGGCTCCCGCCTTGTGCGTTCCCGCCTTCTGAGTTCCCAGGGAGACCTCGCTCATGGCGCGTCCCCCCTTACAGCGCGGCGAGCGCGAGGCCCGCTGCGCCCAGGGTCAGGCCGGAGGCAAGGCGCCCCCAACGGGTGGCCAGCAGGCCGCCGCCCAGGCGCCAGCCGGCGGCGTGCAGCAGGGCCGACGCCACCATGAAGCCGGCGAAGTAGCCCAGCAGATGGTCTCCCGCCTCCATGCCATGGGCATAGCCATGCACCGTGGCGAACAGGGCGATGAGGCCCAGGCCCGCGGCGTCGGGCAGCAGCGGGGCCACGATCAACATGAGGCCCAGCAGGGTCACCGACAGCGCCGCCAGCGTGTCCACCGGGGCGAAGGCACCACCGGCCACGCCCGCCACCGCACCAACCGCCAGCATGGCCACGAACAGCGCCGGCGCCTGCCAGGCCCGCGCCGCCGGCCGGGTGGCCGCCCACAGGCCGACCGCCACCATGGCGGCCAGATGGTCCAGGCCCGTGAGCGGGTGGACGATGCCGGCGGCGAAGCCACCGTCATGCCCCGGATGCGCCAAGGCCGGGGTGGCGATGAAGCCCGCCGCCAGGACAGCCGCCGAGACGCGGGGGACCGATTTCGTGATGAACGTCTTCATGGGATCAGTCTCCTTGGGATCAGCGGACTTTGACTTCGGCCAGTTCCTGCCCGTCCGGCCCCATGACATGGGTGGAGCAGGCCAGGCAGGGGTCGAAGCTGTGCAGGGTGCGCAGGATTTCCACCGGCTCTTCCGCACTGGCCACCTTGGTGTTCATGAGCGACGCCTCGAAGGCGCCGATATTGCCCTTGTTGTCGCGCGGGCTGCCGTTCCAGGTGGTGGGAACCACGCACTGGTAATTGTCGATCTTGCCGTCCTTGATGCGGATCCAGTGGGCCAGCGCCCCGCGCGGCGCCTCGGTGAAGCCCACGCCCTTGACCTCGGACGGCCAGGTCTTGGGATCGAACTTCGCCGTATTGGCGGTGGAGGTGTCGCCGGCCTTGATGGTGGCGATCAGCTTGTCCAGGAAATAGCGCTGCTTGCGCGCCGCCCACTGCGCTTCCAGCGCGCGCGCCGCCGTCCGCCCCAGGGTGGAGAACAGCGCGTCCAGCGGCACGTTCAGCGCCGACAGGGTGCGGTCGACCTGGTCCTTGATCTCGGCATTGCCCTGCATATAGCCGACCAGGTAGCGGGCCAGCGGCCCCACCTCCATGGCATGCCCACGCCAGCGCGGCGCCTTGATCCAGCTGTACTTCGCCCCCTCGTCCAACTGCACGATGTTGGTGCTGGTGCCCTTGGCGTTGGGACCCAGCTGGTAATGGGGCTCGGTCACGCCGTCCCAGGGGTGCAGGCCCTTGCTCTCGTCCGGGTACTTGTACCAGCTATGCGGCACGAACTCCTGCACCTGCTCGGGATCGGTCAGGTCGACGGGGTGCACCTCCGACAGCTTGCCCTCGATGATGGCGCCATGGGGCATCAGCAGGTTGCGCGGGCTATAGTCGTTGGCCCGGTCGGGAATGTCGCCGTAGGCCAGCACCGACTTGTTCGACAAACCGCCGCCGTACAGCCAGTCCTTGTAGAAGCCGCCGATGGCGATGATGTCGGGAATGTAGACGTTCTCCACGAACTCGATGCAGCGATCGGTGATGGAAGAGACGTAGTTCAGCGACGCCATGTTCACCGGCGCGCCGGCCGCCATGTCGCCATCCAGGTTGATGGCGCAGGGAACGCCGCCCACCAGCCAGTTGGGATGGATGTCCTTGCCACCGAAGATGGTGCGGACCCGCATGATGTCCTTCTGGAAGTCCAGCGCCTCCAGATAATGGGTCACCGCCATCAGGTCGGCTTCGGGCGGCAGCTTGTAGGCCGGGTTGGTCCAGTAGCCGTTCTTGAACGGCCCCAACTGCCCGGATTCCACGAACTTGCGCAGACGGGTCTGGATGTCGCGGAAATAGCCCGGGGAACTGTTGGGATGATGGGGGGAGACTGCCTGCTGCAGCTCCGACGTGGCCTTGGGGTCCGCCTTCAGCGCGTTGACCGGGTTCACCCAGTCCAGGGCGTGGAGATGGTAGAAATGGACCAGATGGTCATGCACCTGCAGCGACAGCTGCATGATGTTGCGGATGCTGTTGGCGTTTTCCGGAATTTGGATGTTCAGGGCATTTTCCACCGCCCGCACGGAGGTCAGCGCGTGGGTGCCGGTGCAGACGCCGCAGATGCGCTGGGTGAAGGCCCAGGCGTCGCGGGGATCGCGCCCCTTCAGGATCACCTCCAGCCCGCGCCACATGGTGCCGGTGGACACGGCGTTGCGGATGACGTTGTCGCTGTCGAGGTTGACCTCGCAGCGCATGTGGCCCTCGATGCGGGTGACCGGATCGACGACAACGCGCTTGCCGCTGGTGTCGAGTTGGTAGCCGTTGGGTGTCGCAAGCGTGGGCATCAGTCCTGTCCCTCTCTCTTATCGTTGGCACCGCTGCTGTTGGAGCGGGCGCGCTTGACCGCGCTGGCCGCGGCATGCACCGCGGCGGCGGCGCCGACGATGCCGGCGGCCGTGCCGCCGATCTTGTCGGCGTTGGCCTCGATGCCGAAGCCATGGACATCGCTCAGGCGTTCATAGAAGCCGCCCTTGTCCCAGAAGCCATCCTCGGAACAGCCGATGCAGGGATGGCCGGCCTGGATGGGGAAGCTGAGGCCCCCGTTCCAGCGCACGGTGGAGCAGGCGTTGTAGGTGGTCGGGCCCTTGCAGCCGACCTTGTAAAGGCAGTAGCCGCGGCGCGCGCCCTCGTCATCGAAGCTTTCCACGAACTGGCCGGCGTCGAAGTGCGGGCGGCGGTAGCATTTGTCGTGGATGCGCTGGGAATAGAACATCTTCGGCCGGCCCTGCATGTCCAGTTCCGGGAAGCGGTCGAAGGTCAGGATATAGGCGATGACCGCCGTCATGACCTCGGCGATGGGCGGGCAGCCCGGCACCTTGATGATGGGCTTGGCCGGCAGGCCGGGCACCTTGTGGATGGGGGTGGCCTGGGTGGGGTTGGGCCGGGCGGCCTGGACGCAGCCCCAGCTGGCGCAGCTGCCCCAGCTGATGATGGCCTTGCAATGGTCGGCCGCCTTCTTCAACTGCTCCAGGTACGGCTTGCCGCCGATGATGCAGCTCATCCCCTCCTGGTTCAGCGGGGGGTTGCCCTCGCACGCCAGGATGAAGTTGCCGTTATACTTCTCGATGGTCTCGTCGATGATGGATTCGGCCTGGAAGCCCGCCGCCGCCATGATGGTGTCGTCATAGTCGAGGCTGATCATCGACAGGATGACGTCCTTGGCCAGGGGATGGGCCGACCGGATGAAGCTTTCCGAACAGCAGGTGCATTCCAGGCCGTGCAGCCATAGCACCGGGATGCGCGGCTTGGTCTCCATGGCGGTTTCGATGGCCTGGGCGTAGGAGGGGCCCAGGCCCAGCGCCGCGGCCGTCAGGCTGCAAAATTTGGTGAAGCTTCGCCGGGTGATGCCCTGCCGGCGCATCACCTCGTAAAACGTCTCGCTCGCCATTCCGGCATTTCCTCCAACGTCCCCGGCGGGGCTGTCTCGTCCCGCATCACCACACAGTTTGGCAAGAAGCATGCCAAGCCGTGATTTAAGGGAATTCAAGGGATTGGGCGTGCCCGCCGGAGCCGTGGGGATGGTAAGCGGCTTTCCGACTGTAAGGTAACCTCGCAGCCGCCGAGGCTAGATCAGCCCCAATTCCAACCGGGCCGTCTCTGTCATCCGTTCCCGCGTCCAGGGCGGATCCCACACCAGATCGACCAGCACCACGCTGACGCCCGGCACCAGCGAAACCAGGTTTTGAACCTGGCCTGGCAACATCGTTGCCACCGGACAGGCGGGCGTGGTCAGGGTCATTTCGACGTGGACCAGACCGTCCCGGCGGACCAGCACCTGGTAGATCAGGCCGAGATCGACCAGATTGACCGGAATCTCCGGGTCCTGCACGGCGCGCAGCGCCTCGAACACCGCCGCCTTCAGGGCCGGGGAGCCCTCGTCCACGCTTGGATCGGCCGACAACGGTTCTTCCTGGATGACGCCCATGGCCCCTACTCCGTCTTCACCGGCACGGGCAGGCCGCCGCCTTTCAGCGCCGCCTCCAGCGTGTGCCAAGCCAGGGTCGCGCACTTCACCCGCGCCGGGTAAGCCTTGACCCCCGCCAGGGGCTGCAGCCGCTCCCCGTCCTCCACCAGCGCGTCGGGCAGTTCCGACGCCGTGTCGCTGGTCACCGTGCCATGGAAATGGCCGAACAGGGCCTCCGCCTCCGCCAGCGTCTTGTTCAGCACGATCTCCGTCATCAGCGATGCCGACGCGGTGGAGATGGCGCAGCCCTTGCCCTCGAAACTGACCTCCGCGATGCGCTCCCCTTCCAGCCGCAGGAAGATGCTCACCTTGTCCCCGCACAGCGGATTATGGCCGTGGGCGAAATGGCTGGGCTCCGTCAGCACCCGGAAATTGCGGGGGGAGCGGCCGTGGTCGAGGATGATGTCCTGGTAAAGATCGCGCAAATCCATGGGACTTTCCCCTTTTCACCGGGTCGCGGCGCCGAACAGCCTCTGCGCCGCGCGGATGGCCTCCGCCAGGCGGTCCACGTCCCCTTCCGTGCTGTAGACCCCGAAGGAGGCACGCGCCGTCGCCGGCAGGTCCAGGCGATCCATCAGCGGCTGGGCGCAGTGATGGCCGGCCCGCACGGCGACGTCGTGCTGATCGAAGATGGTGGCGAGGTCATGGGGATGGATGCCGTCCACCAGGAACGACAGCGCCCCCAGCCGGTGCCCCCCCACCCCCACCAGCGTCACGCCCGGCATCTCCGCCAGCAGCACCTCGGCATAGCGGGTCAGGGCCGCCTCATGATCGCGGATGGCGGCCCGGCCCAGGCCGTCCATGAAATCCAAGGCCATGGCCAGGCCGATGGCGCCGGAGATGTCGGGGGTGCCCGCCTCGAACCGCTGGGGGGCGTCCTGATAGGTCGTCTCGGCGAAATTGACGGTGCGGATCATGTCCCCGCCGCCCTGCCAGGGCGGCATGGCGTCCAGCAGCGCGCGCTTGGCGTACAGCGCGCCGATGCCCGTCGGGCCATAGCATTTGTGGCCGGAGAAGACATAGAAGTCACAGCCCAGCGCCCGCACATCCACCGGCAGGCGCGGCACCGCCTGGCAGCCGTCCAGCAACACCTTGGCCCCCTGCGCGTGGGCCAGACGCACCACCTCCGCCACCGGCACGATATGGCCGGTGACATTGGCCAGGTGGGTCATGGCCACCAGGCGGGTGCGCGGGCCCAGCAGGCGCTCGAACGCCGCCAGGTCCAGGCCGCCATCGGCGCCGATGGGCGCGACCACCAGCTCGATGCCCAGGCGCTGGCGCAGCATCTGCCACGGCACGATGTTGGAGTGGTGTTCCAGTTCCGATACCACCACCTGGTCCCCGGGGCGCAGGAAGGCCGCCCCCCAGGATTGGGCCACCAGGTTGATGCCCTCTGTGGCGCCCCGCACGAAAACGATCTCCGACGGGTCGGCGGCGTTCAGGAAGCGCGCCACGGTTTCCCGCGCCGCCTCGAACCGGGCGGTGGACCGGGCGCTCAAGCCATAGACGCCTCGGTGCACGTTGGCGTAGTCGGTGCGATAGAACTCCGCCACGCCGTCGATCACGGCGCGCGGCTTCTGGGCGCTGGCGGCGGTGTCCAGGAACACCAGGCCGGGGTTGCGCCCGAAGATGGGGAACTGGCGGCGGATCGCCAGGGGATCGAAGGTGGTGGTGTCCGGCCAGGTCTCCGCCCGGTCTTCCAGCAGCATGGTCATGAGTCCCTCCCGTCCAGCCAGCTCCGCAGATGCCGATGGGCCAGTTCCGCCAAGGCGGTGGGCAAGCCGACGGCGTCGAGGACCTCCGCCGCGAATGCCTCAACCAGCATGCGGCGGGCCGTTTCCGGGTCGATGCCACGGGCCTGGAGATAGAACAGCGCGGCCTCGTCCAGGCTGCCGACGGTGGCGCCGTGGGCGCACTTGACATCATCGGCCAGGATTTCAAGCTCGGGCTTGGTGTCGATGCGGGCTGTCGGGCTCAGCAGCAGGTTGCGGTTGACCTGGCGGGCATCGGTGCCGTCGGCCCCCGGCGCCACGGCCAGGGTGCCTAGGAACACGCCATGCGACGCCCCCGCCAGCACGCCCTTCACCACCTCATCCGTGCGGCAACCCAACCCCAAATGATCGGCCCGAACGGACAGCGTCGCCTCCTGCCCCCCATCCAGCAGATAAGCGCCGTACAATCGGAATTCGGCCTCGTCACCGGCCAGGACGACCGCCATGTCCCGGCGGGAGAGACGCGCACCGGTGATGACCGCACACGCATCGTAACGCGCCCGGTCCGCCAGCACCGCCCGCACCGCCGCCGTGTGGCAGGCCGCCGGCCCTTCCGCCTGGATGTGCAGGTGGGTCAGGACCGCGTCCGCCCCCAGGGTGACGACGCCAACAGTATTGCCCCAGCTGGCTACCCCCCCGTCATTTTCACCATCCGGGCCGACCGCCGTCTCCACCACCGTGGCGCGGGAGCCGGCGCCCAGGGCGATGTGCAGACGGACGTGGGCGCCGGCCGTGACGGTGTGGTGGATGACCTCCACCGGGGTTTCCAGGATCACGCCCGGCTCCAGCGCCAGAACCACCCCGTCGGTGAACAGAGCGGCGTTCAGCGCGGCCAACGCCCCGCCCTCATCGCCAAAGGCGCCTTCCAGCAGGTCCGGGCGCTGGTGTAGCGTCTCCGCCACCGACGCCAGCCATACGCCATCCGGCAGCGCCGGCCCGGCCGACAGCGACGGCGCGACGCGGCCATTGGCCAGCACCAGCCGGTGGGTGGCGGCGGGCAGCAGCCAGGGCGCCAGCGACGCCGGGGACGGCAGGTCATTGGCCGCCACCCTTGGCAGGGGCGCCGCCGTCGTCAGCGGCTCCAGGTCGGTGAACCGCCATGCCTCCTGCCGACGGGTGGGGAAACCCAGCAGGGCGAACCGGTCCATTTCCGCGCGCCGGCGGAACGTGAGCCAGACGGGTTCCACCAGGGTCGCCAGCATCTGGTCGAAACCCTCACGGAAGGGGGCGCTATCGTCGGTCATCAGCATGGCTCCCCCCGCCTCAAGCCGCATCGACCAGATGGGCGTAGCCGGTGCGCTCCAGCTCCGCGGCGAAGGTCTTGTCGCCCGAGGCGACGATGCGGCCATCGGCCAGGACATGGACCCGGTCGGGCACGATATAATCCAGCAGCCGCTGGTAATGGGTGATCATGACGATGGCGCGGGCCGGGTCGCGCAGGCGGTTGACCCCGTCCGACACGGCGCGCAGGGCGTCAATATCCAGGCCGCTGTCCGTCTCATCCAGGATGGCCAGCCGGGGTTCCAGCATGGCCATTTGGAAAATCTCGTTCCGCTTCTTCTCGCCGCCGGAAAAGCCGACATTGACCGCGCGCCGCAGCAGGTCGTCGCCGATGTCCAGCAGCTTCAGACGCTCCCGCACCGACTTCAGGAATTGCTGCGCGTCCAGCTCCGCCTGTCCGCGCTGGCGCCGCCCGGCGTTGAGCGCGGCGCGCAGGAAGTACATGTTGTTCACGCCTGGAATCTCCACCGGGTACTGGAAGGCCAGGAACACCCCTTCCCGCGCCCGCTCATCCGCCGGCATGGCCAGCAGATCGTGGCCCAGGTAGCGCACGGTCCCCTCCGTCACCTCATAGCCCGGCTTGCCGGCCAGCACGCTGGACAGGGTGCTTTTGCCAGCGCCGTTGGGGCCCATGATGGCGTGCACCTCCCCGGGCGACACGTCCAGGTCGATGCCCTTCAGCACCTCGCGCCCCCCCGCGATGCGGGCCCGCAATCCACGGATTTCCAGAAGCTTGCTCATAATGGTTCCCTTCACTGGGTCGGGGTGGCGGGAAGGGGCAGGCGGCCTAGCCGACGCTGCCTTCGAGGCTAACGGCCAGAAGCTTCTGCGCCTCGACCGCGAATTCCATGGGCAGTTCGTTCAGCACTTCCTTGCAGAAGCCGTTCACGATCAGCGACAGCGCGTCCTCCGCCGTCAGGCCGCGCTGCTGGCAGTAAAACATCTGGTCGTCGCTGATCTTGGAGGTGGTCGCCTCATGCTCCACCGTGGCGCCGGGGTGGCGCACATCAAGGTAGGGCACGGTGTGGGCGCCGCAGCGCTTGCCGATCAGCAGGCTGTCGCATTGGGTGTAGTTGCGGGCACCATCCGCGCCGGACAGCACCTTGACCTGGCCGCGGTAGGTGTTCTGCCCCCGCCCGGCGGAGATGCCCTTGGAAATGACGGTCGAGGTGGTGTTGCGACCGATATGGATCATCTTCGTGCCGGTGTCGGCCTGCTGGCGGTTGTTGGTGATCGCCACGGAATAGAAGGCGCCCGTCGCCCCCTCGCCCTCCAGCAGGCAGCTGGGGTATTTCCAGGTGATGGCCGACCCCGTCTCCACCTGCGCCCAGCTGATCTTGGACCGAGCGCCCCGGCAGGCGCCGCGCTTGGTGACGAAGTTGTAGATGCCGCCCTTGCCGTTCTCATCCCCGGGGTACCAGTTCTGGACGGTGGCGTATTTGATCTCCGCATCCTCCAGGGCGACCAGTTCCACCACGGCGGCGTGCAGTTGGTTCTCGTCACGCTGCGGGGCGGTGCACCCCTCCAGATAGCTGACATAGGCCCCCTTGTCGGCGATCAGCAGGGTGCGTTCGAACTGGCCGGTCTTGGCGGCGTTGATGCGGAAGTAGGTGGACAGCTCCATGGGGCAGCGCACGCCCGGCGGGACGTAGACGAAGGAGCCGTCGCTGAACACGGCGGAGTTCAGGGCGGCGAAGAAATTATCGCCCTGCGGCACCACGGAACCGAGGTAGCGCCGCACCAGGTCCGGGTGTTCCCGCACAGCCTCGCCGAAGGAACAGAAGATGATGCCGAGGTCGGCCAGCTTGTCCTTGAAGGTGGTGGCGACGGAGACGCTGTCGAACACGGCGTCCACCGCCACCCCGGCCAAGGCCGCGCGCTCCCCCAGCGGGATGCCCAGCTTCTCATACGTCTTCAACAGCTCGGGATCGACCTCATCCAGGCTCTTCGGGCCGGCGGCCACCTTGGGCGCGGAGTAGTAGCTGGCGGCCTGGTAATCGATGGGAGCGATGTCCAGCTTAGCCCAGTCCGGGGGTGTCATGGTTTGCCAGCGGCGGAAGGCTTTCAACCGCCACTCCAGCAGCCACCCGGGCTCCCCCTTCTTGGCGGAGATGAAGCGGACGGTGTCCTCGTTCAGGCCCGGTGGCGCGTCGTCGGTCTCGACCTCGGTCACGAAGCCGTACTTGTACCCATCGCCTTGGACGATGCCGTCCAGAACGTCGGGCGCCGTGGCGCTGCTGGCGGGGCGGTTGGCGGTCGTGATGTCCGACATGATGGCCGATCCGGTCGTGGCTGGGCTTGCCCAATACGTTCAGCAACCTGCGTGCCAGCGGCGACGTCCCGCTTTTCCGCGCTTTTCCAAGGGATTGGCGCGTCCGTAACCCGACGTTTGTCACAATCCCGACAGGGGGATTCACCACCAAGGGCCGCCGTGGGCGCCAATACGGCCGACACGCACGGGGGTTCGGCCCCCTACACGCGGCGGCACGATTTCTGCAGTTTCCCAAGCGGGAAATGGCGACACGGCACAGGAGCGGAAGCAGCCATGGCAATTGAAGCGACCGTCCAGACGACGATCTATGAGGCCATCGGCGGCCAGGCCGCTATCAGCCGGCTGGTGGAAGCGTTCTACCATGAGATGGACACGGCGCCGGAGGCCCGGCAACTGCGTGCCCTGCACGCGGCCGACCTGGCGGAAACGAAGCGCGTCCTGATTCTGTATCTGGCGCAATGGATGGGCGGCCCCAACGCCTATTTGGCGGAGCGGGGGCATCCGCGCCTCCGCGCGCGACATATGGGCTTCAGGATCGGCACGGCGGAGCGCGACGCCTGGATGCTGTGCATGGTCCGGGCGCTGACGGTCACCGTTCCGGATGACGCGATCCGCCAGGCCATCCTGGGCGCGTTGGCGCCCCTGGCCGACTGGATGCGCAACCAGCCGGAAACGGAAGCGGGCGCCGCGCCCGGATGACCCGGCCGCGGCGCCCCTCAGAAAGGCGGCGGCCTATTGGGCGGCGGCCGCCCCCTTCAAGCCTTCGATCTCCGACCGCCCCAGGCGGAAGACACCCCGCCCACCGGCAAAGGTCTGGTACTGGTCGGCCGCCTTCACGCTCAGCAGGTTGAACCAGGCTTGCGGGGAGAGGGCCGGCGGCCTCTCCCCGATCTCCGTCACCGAGCCGTCCGGCGCGAAGCGGACGTGGATCATCACCGTTTCGACGTGCATTCGCCCCTCCTGTCTTATAGGCCGGACCCGAAGCCCAGCAGTTCCACCTTGATGGGTTCGGTCCCCAGCACCTTGGCCTGGCAGGCCAAACGCGACTTCGACCCCACGCCCACCATGGCGTCCAGCCGCTCGTTCTCCTCCCGCGCGATACGGGACAGGCCCTTGCGGCCCTCCTGAACGAACACATGGCAGGTGCCGCAGGAGGCGTTGCCGTTGCACTTGTGGGTCAAGGTCTCGTCCGCGGCCAGGATGGCGGCCAGCAGGGTCATACCCTCGGCGGCGTCCACAGTCTTGCCGGACGGCAGGATGGTGAGAAGTGACATGGAAAACGCTCCCTGAAATCTTTGAGGCTGGAATGGTGAGGAATGGATCAGTAGATCGCGGCCCCGGCGCCGACATTGACGGAGGCGTCCTTCATGGTCTCCACCACATAGGCGATCTGGTCTTCGCCGAGGTGTGTGTGGAACGGCAGAGCCACCGCGCGGTCCGCCACCTTCTCGGTCACGAAGTAGTCGCCACGGCGGTAACCCAGGTCGAAATAGTGCCGCTGCAGATGCAGGGGCTGGCAGTAGGCGGCGGCCTCAACCTCCGCCAGGCGCAGATCCTCGACGATGGCGTCGCGGCTGGATCGGGAAAAGCGGGTGCCCAGCTGAACCAGGTACAGGAACCAGTTCACCTCGGTGACATCCGGCCCGATGTAGGGGTCCTTGATGCCCTCGAAGGACTGGACGTACTTGAAATACAGGTGCTGCACGCCCCGGCGCTTTTCCAGGATTTCGTCCAGCCGCCGCAACTGGGCCAGCCCGAGGGCCGCCGCCAGGTCGCTCAAGCCCGCCTGATAGGGCGGCGTGCCCCCCACCACCACGGAGGTGCGTTCCGCCAGACTGTGGCGGCACTGCCGGCGCAGGGCCATGGCGATGTCGGTATCGTCCGTCACCACCATGCCGCCCTCGCCACAGCACAGCGCGCCGGGCTGGGAGAAATCGAACACGGCGGTGTCTCCGAAGGTACCGACCAAGGCGCCCCGATACCGTGAGCCGATGGCCTCGGTCGAATCTTCGATCAGGACCAGGTCATGCGCCGTCGCCAGGTCCCGCAACGCCGACCAGGCCGCTGGGTGGCCATTGGTGTTGGCGGCCACGATGGCGCGCGTGGCGGAGGTGACGCGGGCGGCCGCCTTTTCCGGCGCCAGCGTCCCCGCCCAATAATCAATGTCGGCGAAGACCGGCCGGGCGCCACACAGGCTGACGGCGTGCTGCGTCTCACGGAAGCCGTAGGGGGAGACGATGACCTCATCCCCCGGCCCGATGCCCTGCGCCCGCAAGGCCATCAGCAGTCCCAGCGTACCGCTGGCCACCGCCACGGCATGGCGCCGCCCCAGATAGGCGGCAAACGCCGCCTCGAACGCCGCCGTCACCGCCCCGACCCCCAGGGTGGGGGAGCGCAGCACCCGCTCCACCGCCGCCAGATCCGCGGGCGTGATGTCCGGATCGCTGAGGCGGATCAGGCCATCCGCCTCCGGAACCTCGGCCAGGGCGGTCATGGCGCACCCCGCCGGGCCAGCAGAACGCCGGTGGCGTGCGCGGGCTCATCCGTCAGGCGGACGCAATGCCCACTGCCGTCCAAAAGATGCACGTCGAAGCCGCCGTAACGGCGGAACGGGTCCTCGGCCACATCCGCCGCGTCGCACCGCGTCCAGGCCAGATGGGGCAGCTGGTGGCGCAGCGTGGCGAAGACATCCTCCGCCGCTGCGCCCAGGATGGCATCCATCGTCGCCAGATCCTCTCCACTCACCGCCATGTCATCCCCCGTCATTGCCAGAACTGCCGGTCGGCATCGACGTTCAGCAGGTCCAACAGGTCACTCAACCGGCCGAAGGCGCCGTGCAGTTCCCAGACGCCCTGGACATGGTCCTTGCGAAACAGCCGCCAGGTCCCCTGGCTGAACTGGATCAGCGCCACGTCGACCACCCCGCCCTCGCGGTCCACATTGCGGGAACAGCAGGGGCTTTCGATGCGGTAGCCGCCCGCCGCCGGCACGACGGTGGGGCGGACGTAGAGATAGCGCTGGCGCGATCGCAGGGCGCGCTCGATGCGCTTGCGGTCCACGTCGTTGGGATGCCCCCCGATGGGGAGACTTTGCGATGCCGCCATCATGCACATAGCCCCTCCCCTGGGCCCTTCCGCCAGGTCTGCTCCTTCACACCGGAACGATCTCTTCCTCCAGGCAGCCGATCACCCGCCGGTCGGCGAATTCGACCAGGTAGATGGGCGTGCCGCTGTCGACATGGGTGCCGACCTGGACGATCTCCCCCACCGTGCCCGCCGGTTCCAGCAGGGCGTCGGCCGGCATGTCGGGGTAACCGCCGTCGTTGACCAGGTCGGTGACCACGCGCATACGCTGTCCCCATTGGTACAGGGGTTGCCGGGCCTCGATCATGGCCGGCCCCCCAGGACTTGGCCCGGTACCGGCAGGGCGGTGGGCAGGGGGGTGTCGTCATCCTCGGCCGGCGCGAAGACGGCCTCCAACTCCTTGCGCTTCATGCCCACGCGGTTGCCGCTGCCCAGGAATTCGACGCCGTAGATATAGAATTGCTGCAGGAAGGTGCCGATGCTGACGACGTAGCCCTCCTCGCCCTTCTTGGCCAGGATGTCGCCGATCTCCTTCCCGGCATAGGTGCCGTCATTGCGGACGGTGCGCCGGGACCGCACCTTTTCCCCATAGGTGAAGGCGGGCGGGTCAACGATCTCGACCACGTCGCTGTCGCGAACGATATTGCTCATGGCACAACCTCCAGCATGGGGGGCTCCAGCATCGAGGTCCGAGAGAGGCGCGAGGCCACCATTTCCCGCACCAGGATGTCCTCATCCCGGGCCAGATCGGCGAGCTGCGCCACGGGCAGGCGGGTGGCGACCTCGAACCGCACCCGCCAGTCGGGGTCACGCTTCAGGCGGGCCAGCAGGTCGCCCGGCAGGCGTTTGGACACCTCATGCCGCACGCTGGCGTCGGCATCCGCGACCATGCGGATCAGCCACTCCACCGGCGCGCGGGCGGCGACCAGGCGGCGCACCTCCGGCTCCTTGTCGTCGATCATGCGGGCCAGCAGGCCGGGGCCGACGCGGCGCGCCACCATCAGGCGCACGTAATAATCAGAATCCCGCACCATGGGGATCAGGTCCGCCTCCTCCAGCAGGGCGGCGACCCGTATGCGCACTTCGCGGTGGGGATCGTCGCGCAGGCGCAAGGCATAGCGCCGGGGCAGGCGCCGCACGGCGTTCCAGCGCACCGCCTCCTCGGGATCATCCAGCATGGGCGGTAACAGGAAAATGTCGGCGTGCTTGGCGGCGATGGCCCGCACCTCGAAATGCGGATGGCGCACATGGCCATTGGCCAGACCGGGATTCCAGGTGAAGAACCGGTCGATGCGGCGGGCATAGCGGTCGTTGACGCAGGCGTGCTTCAGCCGGCAGCGGCCGGCGGCGTGAAGGGCCGCGTGGGCGCACGTCCCACAGGAAATCACCTGGCCCCGCCAGTCCACGGCTTCATCGATGTCAGTCATGATCATCCTGCCCCATGCGATGAATGACGTTCAGCAGCACCTGGGCCCCGACCTTGTCGCTGGGGTCCAGCTCCAGCAGCTTCAAGACGGCCGCCAAGCCCTCATCCAGGCCACCGGTGCGCATGTGCAGGTAGGCGTAGCCCTTGAGGGTGAACAGGAAGAAGCGGGGCAGCGGCGCGTCGAAGCGGCTGAAATCCGCATCCGTGGCCACGACCTGGCGCCAGTCCGCAGGCAGGTGGTTGTCCTGCGCCGCCTTGGCCAGGCACAGGCGGGCGATATCCAGCGCCTCCTTCAGCCGGCCCTTGTAGAAGTAAAAGCGATAGAGGGCGATCAGGACAGCCGGATGCCAAGGCGCCGCCAGGCGCGCCAGACGCAGGTGGCGTTCCGCCACCTCATCCAGGTGATAGGCCTCGGCGGCGGCGGACAGGTGATGCTGCACTTCCGGCGGCAGACCACCCCCCAGGACGGCGAGGGACAGCACGTCATCATCCGGGATGGGGGACTGCCCGTTCCCGTCAGGGGACATCATCAGGGTCCTGTCCGCCGCCCGCATGGTCCCGTCCCCCGGTTATTGCAGCCGCACGATGGGCGTGGACGCGGTGGCGCAGGACGTGGCCTTGGGGTCGCGGAACACCAGGCCGGTCTGCGCGGCGCCGTCCGCGAAGTCGATGGTGACGCCGGCCAGCAGCAGCCGGCTTTCCGCCGGCAGGAACAGGCGCACGCCGTCACGCTCCACCACCGCGTCTCCCGGTTCAGGGGTCGCGCGGACGCTCATGTCGGCTGACAGGCCGGAACAGCCGCCGGGGCTCAGGACCAGGCGGAAGCCAGCCTGGGGCCCACCATCGGCCCGCAGCATGAAGCGGATGAAGCGCTCGGCCGCCGGGGTGATCGTGAAGGTCATCGCCATCCCCCTCAACCGGCCGCCTGATAGCGGGGATAGGCGGTGTCGATGACACAGGTGTTGTCCACCGGGCAGACGGCGACGCACTGCGGCACATCGAAATACCCGATGCATTCCGTACACTTCTTCGGATTGATGACGAAGGTGCCACCCTTTTCCGAAATCGCCACGTTCGGGCACTCCGCCTCGCAGGCGGAGCAGCTGGTGCATTGTGAGGCGACGATCTTGTAGGCCATGGCTTCGTGTTCTCCCTTGGTAAATGTGGCGCCGGAGCCGGATGCGGCCGGCCCCGGTCCAAACGGAATGCGCGTCAGGCGGCGACGATCAGGGCGCCCTGGCGGATGGCGGCGTCACCGCGCGGGGTGTGGGTCAGCTCTCCGGCGGCCACCTTTTCCAGATAGCCCTTGAACCAGGCGATGGCCGATTTCTCGATGAACTCATGGGCATAGTGGTCCACGGGCTCGATACCGGCCTGCACCAGGTCCGCCTTGGGGCAGCCGCCGATCTTGGCGACAAAGACGGCGTGGCAGTCGTTGATGGCGCGGATGACGGTCTGCAGGCTGTCCTCATCGCCAAAACCACCCTGGCAATAAAGATCGACGCGCCGGTGGCCCACGAACTTGGCGCCGGCGGTGGACAGCTCATAGACCTGGAATTCCTTGGCGTGGCCGAAATGCTCGTTGATGAGACCGGAGCCCTTGGTGGCCACCGCCACCAGCAGCCGGATGTCGCTGTCCGCGCCCACCAGGCCGGCCAACTCCTCCTGCTTGGCGGCCACCTTGGCCACCCGCTCCTCCTCCACCCGCGCCTGATAGGCCTTGCGACCTTCCAGGTCGTAATCCACCTCCATCTCCATGATCTTCTCGGTGGTGAATTCGGCGCTGCGGTCCTCGCCCAGCAGGCCGACGGCATCGGCCCGGCACTGGCGGCAGTGCCGCATCATGTTCATCTCCCCCTCGCAGGCGTCCTGCAGGGCCTTCAGTTCCTGGGCCGTGGGGCCGCGCTGGCCCGTCAGGCCGAAGACGGTGCCGTGTTCAGGCGCGGAGATCAGGGGCATGATGTTGTGCAGGAAGGCGCCGCGCGACTTCACCGCCCGGTTCACCTCCACCAGATGGTGGTCGTTGACGCCCGGGATCATGACGGAGTTGACCTTGCACAGGATCCCGCGCTCGGTCAGCATCTCCAGGCCGCGCAGCTGGCGCTCGGTCAGCAGCCGCGCCGCCTCCACCCCCGTGTAGCGCTGGTGGTTCCAGAAAACCCAGGGATAGATCTTCGCCCCCACCTCCGGATCCACCATGTTGATGGTGATGGTGACGTGGTCGATGTTGTAGCGGGCGATGGTGTCGACATGGTCCGGCAGCGCCAGGCCATTGGTCGACAGGCACAGCTTGATGTCCGGCGCCGTCTGGGAGATCAGCTCGAAGGTCTTGAAGGTCTTGGCCGGGTTGGCCAGGGGGTCGCCCGGCCCGGCGATGCCCAGCACGGTCATCTGCGGGATGGTGGAGGCGACGGCCAGCACCTTCCTGGCCGCCTGCTCCGGCGTCAGCCGCTCGCTGACCACGCCGGGCCGGGATTCGTTGGCGCAGTCATACTTGCGATTGCAGTAGTTGCACTGGATGTTGCAGGCGGGCGCCACGGCCACATGCATGCGGGCATAGTGGTGGTGGGCCTCCTCGCTGTAACAGGGATGGTTCTTCACCTTTTCCCAAATCTCCGGCGGCAGGTCGCCCTGCCCGGCGGCGGACCCGCAGCTGGCCTTGCCGCTGCCGCCCTGCGTGCCGCACCCCTTATGCTCGGCCACCTGCTGCATCACGGCGTCGATGGTGACCAGAGTGCCCGAACCGCCCTGCGATGTGGATGCGTGCATGTCCGTTCCTCTTGTTGGGCCGGCGGATCGCGCCAGCACTCTCGATTGGAAAGTTTGCTTTACGCCTCAAGCGACACGGGGCCGGCGGCTTCCAACTACTAAGCAAAGGCCATGCCACTCATCGGACGGGCGAAAGCGCCAGAATGCTTGGGCTTTCGCCCCGTGGCCCCTGTCCGCTTGCCGACAAACCCAGCGCAAGCCGGACAACACGTCGGCAAGCCGACAGGGTCAGCCGCACAAAATCGAAACCGCCCGCGCCAGGGGCACGGCGACCGGGACCAAACCGTGGGCCGAGAAGAACTTCACCTCGTTGCGCGTCAGGTCGCCGGGGTCCACCACGACGTAATGGCGGTCGCCCGAGCGCTTGGACACCTGCCGCGCGTAGGTCCGCAACAACTGGTCATGGAAGCGGCACCCGACGAACAGGAAGCCGCGCCCCCGCCGCCGTTCCTTGACGATGTCGGGAATGGGTGTCTGGATGTCGATCTCGGTCAGGACCTCGACATAGTCGGCATCGGAGATCAGGAAGTTGCGGACCGGGTCCACGCCGCCATGCGGCTTGTAAAGGACCGTGTCCCAGGCCTCCGCCGCGTCCCGCCCCGTTTCCTGTCCCTGGGCGTCGTAGAAGCGGTACCAGCGATCCTCACCGATGCCGGCGCGGGTGATACCCTGCACCTCCCCCCAGGCCGTCGAGGCCGCCGCCAGGGCCGCGCGCATGGCGCCGTCGTACCAGGTGTCGACGATCAGGGGCACGCCCAACGCCGCCAAGTGATGGTGCAAGGCTGTGGGCGCCATCGGCGCCCGAAACGCCTCCGCCATCAGGGCCGACACCGTGGAACGGTGGCGGGTGCTTTCGATATGCTGCGCGGCCGCCCAGGCGTTGCCCTTGGCCCGGCGGGGCAGCGCCACCTTGGCCGCGAAGAACTCGGCCAGCGCCTCATGCGTCACCGGCGCTTCCGGCAAGTCCGGGGACACTTGCGCCAGGGCCGGCCCCAGATAGGGGACCAGCGCGCCGGCCCGCAGCCGGGCGGCCAGATCGGCCAGCAGTCGCTCCGCCTCAAGTCCGTCCGTCAGAGCGGGAGGCGCCGTCAGGGGGCCTTCCGGGGCCGCGGTCGCTGAAACCGTCATCTCAGTCCTCCTCCCCCCGCTTGCGGGCGTTCACCGTCACAGGCAGGCGCGTATCCGCCGCCATTTCCGGCAGGTCCAGGACCCAGCCGTTGGCGATGCGGATCCAGCCACCCCACAGGCCCTCGTGCTCGGTCTCGACCACCGGCTCCTCCAAATCCTTCTTCGGCACATAGATGGAAAGGCCGCTTTCAGGCGAACGGCGGATCATCACTTTCATGGGGACCGGTCCTTGCGCTGATGTGGCCTTGGGCAGGTTTGCGGGCCCACCCATTTCAGCAAGGGCTGTGCCATTCGAGAAAGCAGCGGAACTCCGCCCTTTCGCCGCGCCGCCCCGCGCATCGCCGCGTCGGGAACCCGACAAGGCCTGTCGCATCCCTTACCGCGCCGGCTCGCTCCGCCGCCGCAAACCGGCCTGTCCCTGTCTTCATTGGCATGGCATGCGGGATGCAGTGGCCAGATGGGGGAAATGGTCCCCGGGGGACCATGTGTCCCCTTGACCCCCGGCGCCCGCGCCGGGGACACTTCCGCCGACAGGAGGTCCCCATGCCCGACAGCGTCACCTACACCGAAAACCTGCTGAACCTGGCCGCCGTCGTCTATCAGCCGGAGGAGGATGTGGACAGCCTGCTGGCCGATTTCGCCCTGGGCCTGCGGGATCAGGGCCGCCGGGTGGGCGGCATCGTCCAGCGCAACCGCCGGAGCGAGTGCGGCCCCGTCAAGCTGATGGACGTTGTGGATCTGCGCAGCGGCCGGGTCATCCCCATCTGCCAGAACCTGGGGCCCGGTTCCGTGGCCTGTCGCCTGGACACGGGCGGGCTGGCGGACGCGGCCCTGGCCGTGGCCGAAGCGGTCGCCGACCGGGTGGAACTGGTGATGGTCAACAAGTTCGGCAAGACGGAGGCCGAGGGACGCGGCCTGCGCGGTGAGATCGCGTCCGCCATCGACGCGGGCCTGCCGGTCCTCACCGCCGTGCCCTGGCGCTTCTACGACGCCTGGACGGCCTTCACCGGCGGCTACGGTACCACCCTGGCCTGCGACGCGGCGGTGGTGGCCGACTGGTGGCAGGAGTGGGCCCGCCGGGCGGAACGGCGGCAGGCTGAGCCAGCCGCCGCTCTACAATAACGCGGGGAACAGGGCCGCGCGGCCCTTATTCCTTGCCGATCAGCACGTCGGAAGACTTGATGATGGCGGAGACGTCGTCGCCGACCTTCAGGTCCAAGTCGTCCACCGCCTCGTTGGTGATGGAGGAAGTGATCAGGCGACCGCTGGCGATCTCGATCTTCACATGGGCCGTGGTCACCCCCTTGGTGACCGCAACGACCTTACCGGCGATGACGTTACGCGCGCTCAGCTTCATTGCTGTTCCGTCCTCAAGTCAACGGCCCCCTCGGGGCCCAGGCACCCGCTCTCGATCCTGGCGGGAATTCAGAATTTCTTGACCTCGATGTTGTGCTTGATCAGCGCATAGCCGACCTGGCGCGGCGTCAGGTTCAACAGCCGTGCGGCCTTGGCCTGCACCCATCCGGCCGTCTCCATCGCCTGGAGCAGGCGTTCCCGTTCCGACAGGCCGTCACCCTGGGCCACCGTACAGGTGCCGGCCTGCGGGCAGCGGCCCTCCCCCTCCTCCGGCGCCGACGCCGGCGCGGGTGCAGGCCCCACCGATGCCGGCTGACGGGGCAGCGGCACCGGGGCCGACGGGCGCGACATGATCTTGAACGCGCTGCCTGGGCCGATGGCGCCCTTCCACAGGGTGGCCGACAGGCATTCGTCATGCCGGCAGGCGAAGTCATCGGCGATGATGCCCGCCTCCTTCGACAGGGTGGCCGTCCGGCGCACGCAATTCTCCAGCTCACGGACGTTGCCGGGGAAGTAGCAGCTTTCCAGGACGGCATAGGCCGAGGAGGTCAGGCTCTTGCGGGTGCCATGTTCCTCGTTGAAGCGCTTCAGGAACTCGCACGCCAGCAGGTTGATGTCCTCGCGGCGGTCGCGCACCGCCGGCAGGAAGATGGAAACGACGTTGATGCGATAGTAGAGGTCGGCCCGGAACTCACCCCGCGCCACCGCATCCTCCAGGTTCTTGTTGGTGGCGGCCACCAGCCGGACGTCGACCTTCAAGGTGCGGGAGCCGCCGACGCGCTCGAACTCCCCCTCCTGCAGCACACGCAACAGCTTGGCCTGGAAAGACGCCGAGATCTCCCCGATCTCATCCAGGAACAGGGTGCCGCCGTGCGCCAGCTCGAAGCGGCCCTTGCGCTGCGTCAGGGCGCCGGTGAAGGCCCCTTTCTCATGCCCGAACAGCTCCGATTCCAGCATGCTTTCGGGAAGGGCGGCGCAATTCAGCTTCACGAACGGGCCGGCGCGCCGTGGCGACAAGTCGTGCGTCGCGCGGGCGAACAGTTCCTTGCCGGTGCCGGATTCCCCGCGCAGCAGCACGGTGGAGTGACTGCGCGCCACGATCTTGATCTTGTCGATGACCGAGCGGATGGCCGGGCTGTTGCCGACAATGCCCTGGGGCCGGGCCTCGCGCTCCACCCGCGCGGTTTCGGACAACTCCTTTTCCAGGCGCCGCTGCGTGCTCATCAGCCGTTCGCGGTCCCGGCCGATCAGGTCGTGCAGCCGCACCGTCTGGCCCACCAGGTTGGCGATCATCACCAGGAAGCGCACGTCCTCATCCAGGCGGAAGGTGGCCTTGCCCTCCCAGATGCGGTCCAGCGTCAGGGTGCCGATGACCCGGTCCCTTTCCTTGATGGGAACACCGATGAAGGAGATGCGCGAGCCGGCGCCCCATTCCGTTGCGGACCAGTCGTCGAACAAGGGATTGTCGGCCACATTCTCCACCACCACCGGCATCTGGGTGGTGACGATCTGGCCGATGGCCCGTTCCGGCAGCCGGTCGAAATAACTCTTGGCGTTCTTTTCCGTCCAGCCCAGCCCCACCACCACCTGGGGCGAACCGTCATCCCCCAGCAAGGCGATGATGCCGTGGTGCATCTCCAGGAAGCTGGACAGCAGCGCCAGGACGTTGGAAAGGGTGGTTTCCAGGCGGGCGGGCACCGCCAGGATCTTGGAAATCTCATACACGCCGTGCAGCGCTATTTCCGCACGGGAAGAGAAGCCACCAGCACGCGTTCGATCGGCCACCGAAAGGGGCGGAGTGGATGTCGCGGACGCATGAGAGGCGGAACCAGTCATAGGCATCGCACGAATCCTTTCGTGTCTTGGGGTCCGCCAATGCGGCGGCGCGACCCCTGCCAACTGCCAGTCCAGTCAAGTACCTGCCACAAAGCTTCGCAGGCGCAGCACGAGACCGCAAGTGAAATTCACAACCCAGGCCAGCGAAATATAATGTTTAGTCGCCGAACCATTCCCCGCAATCGCGTTGATTACATGGACGTTATGTTTACCTGGATATCGCGCGGCCGGGCGAAGAAGGGGGCGGATGTGACTAAAGTATCGGCACCCGCTTTCGCATACGCACCCGCGTTCTGTGGCGTGATGCCACCAGCCGCGGCGATGACCGGCCGCCCGTCGGCGCGCCGGGGCAACCGGTCCACCAGCCGGCGCACCGCCTCGGGCGAAAACTTCTCCAGTTGGATGAGATCGGCATGGGCGGCGGCGGCCAGGGCATCCCCCTCGCCGGTCACCTCCACCATGATCGCGCGCTCCGGCGCCGACCGTTTCAGGCGGGCGATGGCCGCACCCAGATCGTGGGGCGGCTCCAGGAAGACCCGGTGCTCGGGAAACAGCAGGATGGTGTCGGACAGGCCCAGGCGGTGGATGTCCCCGCCGCCAGCCATCACCGCCTTGCACGCCAGTTGGCGGGTATAGGGAACGGATTTGCGGGTGCACAGCACGGCGATGGCGGGATTGGCCGCCCGCGCCGCGTCGACGATGGCGCGCGTCTCGCTGGCCACGCCCGAGGCCCATTCCATCAGCGTCTGCGCCACCTTCCAGCCCGCATGCAGGGCGGCGGCCGTCCCGGAAACCTCCAGCAGCCGGTCGCCCGGGACGTAACGCCCACCCGCCGGCGCCCTATGATCAATGACGGCCCCCGTGCGGGCCAGCAGGCGCGCGGCCTCGTCAACACCGGACAGAACCATGTCCGCCCGGGCCAGGAAGCACATGCGCCCCAGCCGGCCACCGATGCCCAGGGCACGGGTGGTCAGGTCGCCATAGCGCACATCCTCTTCCAACAGCCGCTCGATGGCCGACTCTGGCAGGGGCCAGGCATCGCCCCAGGAGGAAGCGCCCTCCAGGTCCGCCGCCATCAGCCGAACTTGAACAGCACGCCGAACCCACCACGGGGATAGTTCCACTCGACCTCCCCCGTCTTGGCGGTCAGCACCCGGCAGGTGCCGCATTCGACGCAGCCATCCACCACCGCCTCCACCTGCCCCTTGTCGTTCAGGCTGTAGCAGCCGGCGGGGCACAGATGGGTCAGCGCCATCAGCGCCTTGGACGGTTCCGCATGGGGTTTGATCTTGATATGCGGCCGCCCCGCATCCACCAGGTAGCGGTTCTGGAACAGCCGTTCCTCCACCTTCACCGGGGGCGCCTTCGGGGCCGCCCCAACCTCTGTCGTGTTCATCATCGCCAGGACCTCGCCAGTTTGAGGGCGTCGCCGATCAGGCCGGGCAGGGTCCGGCCCTCGCGGAACGATTGGAAAATCTGTTTCTCCTTGGCGCGCTTGTCGACGCCGTCCACCCGGAACCAGGTCTGGGCGGCGGCGCTGAGCAGCTTGGGATAGACGCCGAAGAACTGCTTGTTACGATGCAGGAAATCCGGAATGCGCCGGTACTTCTTCAGATCCTTCATGACGAAGGTCGCCTCCAGCCGGCGCTGGTATTCGGCCAGGTTGGCCTTGCTCGCCACCTCGCGCCGCCGCTTCAGCCACACCACCGTCTCCCCGGCGACGCGGCCCGTGGTCATGGCGAGGTTGGAGCCCTCACGGTGGACGGCGTTCACGAACTGCCCGGCGTCGCCGACCACGATCCACCCGTCGCCGAACAACTCGGGCATGGCGTTGTAGCCGCCTTCCGGGATCAGATGGGCCGCGTACTCCTTGCACTCCGAGCCTTCCAGCAGGGGGCGGACGCTGGGGTGGCGCTTGAACGCCTCCAGCAGGCCATAGGGTGTGCGGCCGCTTTCCGCAAAATCCGACACGATGCAGCCGATGCCGATCGAGATCGATTCCTGGTTGGTGTAGATGAAGCCGGTGCCCGTCATCCCATCGGTGATGGTGCCCATGGCCTCGATCACCGCGCCCTCGTTGCCTTTCAGGTTGAAGCGGCTTTCGATGACCTCGCGCGGCAGGAAGTGCATCTCCTTGACCGCCAGCGCCACCGTCTCCGGCTTCAGCTCCGGCCGCAGGCCGGAGCGTTGACCCACCAGGCCGTTCACCCCTTCGCCCAGGATGACGACGTCGGCGAAGGCGGTGCCTCCCTCCCGGTCGGTGCGGACGCCGATCACCCGGCCCTGGGTATCGCGCAGCAGCTCCGTCACCGTCGTTTCGCACAGCAGGACGACACCGGCCTCCCGCACCTTGCCGCTGAACCACTTGTCGAACTGGGCGCGGATGATGGTGTAGCGGTTGGGCCGCTCCTCATTGAAGTCGTCAGAGCGGTAGTGCATGCCGACGTAGGACGTGTCGTCCATGGTCCACAGCCGCTGCTCGATCACATGGCGTTCCAGGGGCGCGTCTTCGCGGAAGTCGGGGATGATCTTTTCCAGCGCGTCGGCGTAGAGGATGGCGCCCTGCACGTTCTTGGAACCGGGATATTCCCCCCGCTCCAACTGCAGGACCTTCAGCCCTTCCTTGGCCATGGTGTAGGCGGCGGCGTTGCCGGAGGGACCGGCCCCCACCACGATGGCGTCGAACTTTTCCTCAATCATCGCGGGCCTCCTTCAGCCGGCCAGGCGGTTGACGGACAGGTGCGCCTGGAACGCCCGGGTCAGGGCCGGCAGCAGCTCGATGGCGTCGGCGACCACGCCCAGGTGGGCGAAGTCGAAGATGGGGGCGTTGGGGTCGCTGTTGATGGCGACGATGGTGTCCGCCCCCTCCACCCCCACGCGGTGCTGGATGGCGCCGGAAATGCCGGCGGCGATGTACAGCTTGGGCCGAATGGTCTTGCCCGTCTGGCCGATCTGGCGGTCGGCGGTGATCCATCCCTTCTGCACCAGCGGGCGCGAGCCGCCGTAGTCACCGCCCAGCACCTCCGCCAACGCCCGGACCAGCTGGAAATTTTCCGCCGAGCGCAGGCCCAGGCCGCCAGCGACGACGATGTCGGCGTAGGCCAGCTGCGCCTTGTCGCTCTCACGGTCGGCGATGAAGCTCAGCACCTTGGTGACCACGTCGTCTTCCGCGAGGTCCAGCGGGTGTTCGACGATGCGACCCCAGCGCCCCGGTTCCCGCGCCGGCATGGCCATGACGCGCGGGCGCACGGTCGCCATCTGCGGCCGGTAGTTCAGGGTCAGGATGGTGCACAGGAGGGACCCGCCGAAGGTGGGCCGGGTCGCGGCCAACGACCCCTCGTCATCAATGGCCAGTTCGGTGCAGTCGGCTGTCAGGCCGGTCCGCAGCGTGGTCGCCACCGAGCCCGCCAGGTCACGTCCCAGGTTGGTCGCCCCCAGCAGCAGAATTTCCGGCTGGTGGGTGTTGACCAGATCGGTCATCGCCCGCGTGTAGGTCTCATTACGGTAATGCGCCAGGACGGGTGCCGTGACGGTATAGACCAGGTCGGCGCCATGCTCGAACGCGGCGGCAGCCGTCTGGGCGGCGGTGATGCTGTCGCCTGACAGCACCACGCCCGCCAACTCGACGCCGCGCTTGTCCGCCAGCTTGCGCCCTTCCCCCAGCAATTCCAGCGACACCGGATGAACGGCGCCGTGCTCGCATTCCACCACCACCCAGACATGCTTGTAGGCCTTGAACCGTTCCGGCAGTTCCCGTTTGGTGCCCGCCCGTCCGCCGGCGGCGGGTTTGGGAGGCTGTGCGTTGGGTGCGTCGCTCATCGTCTTCTACTCCCTAGGGGGCTGGCCGAGGCTCATCCGGGGCTCACTGCCCGGCGGCGAACCGCAACAGGTCTTCTTCCAGGGCCGGCTGGGTCTGGAAAATCGCGGCCATGACATCGGCCGCCAGCTCATCGGCCGAGCGGTCGTTGGTCGGCACCTGGCGTACCTGCTCCGCCCGGCCCTGGGGGGCGAACACCTTTTTCACAATGGTGGGGGAGCCCTTGAGACCACAGGAGGCCAGGTCGGTGATGCCGGCGTCGGCCGCACTCCACCGCACCACCTGGGCACGGGCGGCGCGATAGGCGTCGTCCAGGCTGCCCCGGCGGATTTCGTTCACACCCTCCAGCATGGTGATCAGCACCGGCAGGCGGGTTTGCAGGACCTGCAGCCCCCCCTCCGCCCGCCGTTCCACCGTGATGGTGCCAGCGGCGGGGTCCAGGTCGGCGATGCGCGCGACGTAGGTCAGCTGGTTCAGGCCCAGGCGCTTGGCGATGCCGGGGCCCACCTGGGCCGTGTCACCGTCGATGGTCTGCTTTCCAGTGAACACGATGGGCGGCACCCCGAACTCCCGCCCCACCTTGTCCAGCGCCGCGGCCAGGGCGAAGCTGGTGGCCAGCGTGTCCGAGCCTGCGAACGCCCGGTCGGTCAGCAGGACGGCGCGGTCGGCGCCAAAGGTCAGCGCCTTGCGCAGCGAATCCTCCGCCATGGGCGGCCCCATGGTCAGCACCGTCACCTCCCCCCCAGGCGGTCGCGCAGGCGCAAGGCCTCTTCCAGCGCGAACAGGTCATAAGGGTTGATGATGGTGGGCACCCCCTGGCGCATGATGGTGTTGGTCACGGGATGGACCCGGATCTGCGCGCTGTCGGGAACTTGCTTCATGCAGACGACGATGTGCATCTCGTGTTCCTTCCCTAACGATCCTCTGGCCCTACCGATCCTCTGGCCCTACCGATCCCATGGATCACATCCATCACTAGGCAAGGGGCGTGCCAGCCGACACAACTCTCTAACCCATTGATTCAAAATCACCACCAGCGGCCGCACGATCTTGGGGGCTTCACTTTGTCGGATAGCCGACACGACCTGTCGCGTCCCGTGCGCGCGCCGTCACGGGGCCTTGGCCCCCTCCAGCGCCGCCAGCGGCACGAAGGGCCTGGCCGCCGGCGGCTTGGGCGCCACCGCGTCGCGGTGCACCTTGAACAGCCGCTCAGCGATGGGGGTGGAGGCGACGAAATCCTGATAGGCCTGTTCCAGATGGCCCCGGCACAGGGCGCGGATTTCAGTGTCGTCCAGGCCGGTGAACGCGTCCTCGACCTCGCTGCCCCGCAGGTATTGGCCCATGCGCCGCAGGATATGCAGGCGCGCCACGCGCACCACCGCCGCGTCGAACGGCACCTCCAGGAACGTGAAGAAATCCTCGGCCGATGACAGCCGCGACAACTCATCCAAGACGCCCATGGTCCCTGTCCTCCGCTTCGGGTTCGTACAACAGCGCGGCCAGCCGGCCCTGGGTATGGGCCAGGCGCGCCTCCAGAAAGGCGATACGGTCCAGCATCAGGGTCAGCGCCTCGCCCACCGGATCGGGGATCAAATGGTGGTCCAGGTCGATCCGCCCGGCGGTGCGCCGCCGGACACGCGGGTCGCGCACCACCCGGCCGGGAATGCCGACCACGGTCATTTCCGGCGGCACGTCCTCGACCACCACGGAATTGGCGCCGATGCGGGCGCCCGCCCCCACCTCAATAGGCCCCAGCACCTTGGCGCCAGCCCCGATCAACACCCCCGACCCGATGGTGGGATGGCGCTTGCCGGGTGACCAGCTGGTTCCGCCCAGGGTGACCCCGTGATAGAGGGTCACGTCGTCCCCCACCTCGGCCGTCTCCCCGATCACCACGCCGGCGCCGTGGTCGATGAAAAAGCGCCGGCCGATGCGGGCGCCTGGGTGGATGTCCACGTTGGTCACCAGCCGCGCGAACCAGGACAGCACGCGGGCGGGAAAACGCAGGCCCCGGCGCCACAGCCGATGGGCCACCCGATGGTGGATGACGGCATGAAGCCCGGGATAGGTCAGCAGGATCTCCACCCTGTGGCGGGCGGCCGGGTCGCGCGCCTTAACGCAGGCGATGTCCTCACCCACCACGCCCCATAATCCCGGTTCCCCCGCCATCGCCGCCTCCCGTCATCGCGGTCAATCGCCAGCCGCCTCGTAGAACTTCAGCAGTTCGCCCTCATTGATGGGGCGCTTCCAGGCCACGGCGCAGTTGCGCACCTCATCCAGGACGCGGCGGGCGCGACCTTCATCGGGGGAAAGGCCCAGCGACTTCAGGGCGTTGTTGATGGCCGCCATCCCTGAATGCTTGCCCAGGACGATGGAGCGCACGCGACCGAACCACGCGGGGTCCAGCGCCTCATAAGTTTCGGGATCGCGCAGCAGGCCGGAGACATGGATACCGAACTCATGGGCGAAGACGGCGGACCCGACGATGGACTTGGCCACCGGGATGGGCCGGCCGGCGGCGGCCGCCACCAGTTCGGCCAGGCCCGTCAGTTGGGTCAGGTCCACGCCCGTATGACGCCCGGCGATGGGCCCCAAGGCCGCCACCACCTCCTCCAAGGCCGCGTTGCCCGCCCGCTCGCCTAGGCCCAGGACGCAGACGCTGGCGTGGGTGGCGCCGCCGCGCACGGCGGCCAGGGTGTTGGCGGTGGCCAGGCCCAGATCGTCATGGCCGTGGAATTCCAGCTCCAGGTCCGTTTCCGCGCAGAGCTGGCGGAAAATCTCGTGGGTGCGGAAGGGGTCCAGGATGCCGACCGTGTCGGCGAAGCGGAAACGATGGGCGCCGGCCTCCTCCGCCGCAGCGACGACGCGCAGCAGGAAATCCATGTCGGCCCGGCTGGAATCCTCACCCCCCAGGGCCACGGCCAAACCCCGGTCGCGGGCGTAGGACACGACGCGGCGGATGCGGGGAATGATGTCCTGGCGGCTGACCTGCAACTTAACCCGGATCTGGCGGTCGGACACGGGGATGGACAGGTTGACCCGCGACAGGCCGGTGCGCAGGGCGGCTTCGACGTCAGCCTCCGTCAGGCGGCACCAGGCGATGGCCGCCGACCGTTCCAGGGAGGTGCCCACGGCGGCCATGGCCTCGATCTCCGCCGGCCCCATGGCGGGGATGCCGGCCTCGATCTCATCCACGCCGGCCGCCTCCAGCTTGCGGGCGATGGCCACCTTTTCCGCCACGGTGAAGGCGACGCCGGGCGCCTGTTCGCCGTCGCGCAACGTGCTGTCGTTGATGACGATGGGCGGTGCTTTCAGCATGCTGCGTCTCCTTTTGGGGGGATGGTCAGGCGAAGGTGGGAACCCGGTCCCGCCACAGGGGCGATTGGGTGCGCAGGCGGCCGACGATGTCGGGCAGGACATCCAGAACCCGGTCGATGTCGGCGCCGGCCGTGTCACGGGACAGCGAAAAGCGGATGGCGCCCCGGATGGCGCCGACGGGCACGCGCATGGCGCGCAGCACATGCGACGGCTCCATGGTGCCCGACGCGCAGGCGGAGCCGGAGGACGCCGCGATCCCGGCACGGTCCAGCATCAGCAGCAGCGCGTCGGCATCCACATAATCGAAGGCGATGCAGGCCGTATTGGCCAGGCGGTGGTCCAGGTCGCCCAGGACATGGCAATGGCCGATGCGGGACAGGACGCCCTGTTCCAGCCGGTCGCGCAGATCCTCGATCCAGCCCCGCTCCGTCTCCAAATAGCGCGCCGCGAGGTCAGCGGCTGCCCCCAGGCCGACGATGCCGGGCACATTCTCCGTGCCGCCGCGCCGCCCGCGCTCCTGCCGGCCGCCGCGCATCAGGGGGCGGAAGGGCACGCCCTTGCGCACATACAGCGCGCCGATGCCCTTAGGGCCATGCAGCTTGTGTCCCGACAGCGACAGCATGTCGATCTCGGTATCCCGCAGCCGCATGGGCACGCGGCCCACGGCCTGCACGGCATCGGTGTGGAACAGGGCGCCAGCGGCGTGGGCCTGGCGGGCCAGGGCCGCCACCGGGAACAGCGTGCCCGTCTCGTTATTCGCCCACATGACGGAAACCAGGGCCGTGCGCGGCCCCAGCGCCCGCTCGAAATCGTCCAGGTCCAGCCGGCCCTCGCCATCCACGCCCACGGTATGAACCGTGACGCCGCGCGTCTTTTCCAGGTGGGCGGCCAGCGCCAGGACGGCCGGGTGTTCCACCGCCGTCGTCACGATCTCGGTTCGGCCGGGCTGGCTGTCCAGGGCGGAGAGGATGGCGGTGTTGTTGGACTCCGTCCCCCCGGACGTGAAGACGACCTCATGGTCATGGGCCGCCCCCAGCAGGGACTGCACCTGCCGCCGCGCCAGCCGGACGCCCTCCGCCGCCGTCGCTCCGAAGGCGTGGGAGGAGGAGGGGTTGCCATACCGCTCCGTGAACCAGGGCAGCATGGCCGCCACCACCTCCGCATCCGTGGCGGTCGTCGCGTTGTTGTCGAGGTAGACGGGGCTCATGGGCTGGTTCCCCCCTGCCGGTTCAGTGCGGGCCCGGCGCGCGGCCCAGGACGGGCACCAGGCGGACGAAGGTCCCCAGGCGCTCCACCACCCGCGCCTGGATGCCCTCCAGCGTCGCGCTGCTGAGGCGGCACATGACACAGGCCCCTGTCAGCCGGACGCGCACGACGTCGCCATCGACCTCCAGCAGTTCACAATCCCCGCCGTCCCGTTGCAGGCCGGGGCGAATTTCCGCGATGGCGGCGCGGATGACCTGGACACGGCGGTCTTCCGTTCCGTCCGGCACCGCGCGGTCGATCGTCTGTTCCTCAAGCGTGGGGATCAGCATGGCCGGCCCCCTCAACCGAAAGACTTGCCGCAGCCGCACGCGGACTTGGCATTGGGGTTGTCGAAGGTGAAGCCCGAGCCTTCCAGCGCCACCACGAAGTCGATGGTGGTGCCGTCCAGCAACTCGTGGCTCTTGGTGTCGACGAAGACCTTCACGCCGTCGTGGTCGATGACGGTGTCTTCCGGCTCCGCGGCGCCGGTCAGGCCCATGCTGTATTTGTAGCCGGCGCACCCGCCGGCATCGACGCTGATGCGCAACCCGCCGGCGGGGTTCGCGGCGCCGGCGATGGCGCTGCGGACGGCGTTCAAGGCACTGGGGGTCAAGTTGATCATGGGGCACCTGCCAGGATGGGTGGATGGGTGACCCCCTTCCCTTGGCAAGGCGCGTGCCATTGGCCAATTCGTTGGAAAACCTGGCGCTTTCCCCCAAGCGCTGTTGCGTTCACGTCCCAAATGTCGGGTTTGCGACAGGGGCGTTTGCTGCAATGGGCGGGGTCGCCATCCCGGAAAGCCCCATAAAAACAGGTGACCGGCGCCCATAAGACCGACCGGCAAAGCGTTTGCAAAGAAGACTGGCGAGGTCCCGCCCGGGGCCGTTCCTTTGATGCATTCCCCGCAGGAGCCTGCCCGATGACGACGCTTGAGAACACCGCCCTGGCCCGCCTAGCCCAGGAAGACCGCCTGATGAACGCCGTGCTGAAGGCGCCGACGACCAAGCCTGGCCGCTTCGGCTTTCGTGGCGACATCGCCCTGAAGTTCCAGCCGCACATCGCCGATGAAAAGCGCCCGCCCGACTACAAGCTGGAACAGGTGCTGACCTATGCCCAGGAAGGGGAAGCCACCCTGCCCGTCCTGGCCGGCTACGTGCATTCCTTCGCCTATCTCAAGGACGTGTCGGAGGTGTTGGCCGGCCTGCTGCGGTCCAGCGGCAAGTATTTCATCTTCTGCAATAACATCGACCTGCTGGCCGGCTATACGGTGACCCTGGACGGCATCGCCTTCATCGTCCTGCCCTGCGATGAATCCACCGTGTGGAAGGAGATGATGGACCTGATGGGCATCGACAAGAACGACCTCAAGAAACTGGACACCGCCGGCAAGCTGGACGTCCTGCTGGACATCGCCCTGCGCTTCGACGGGCGCTATCCGGCCTTGAGCTATGAGGACGGGGTGGCGCGCATGCTGCCGGTCAAGAACCGCAATGAGAACCGGCCGGTTTGACGACGCCCTTTGGCCCCTCACCCACGGGCCGGCGACCGGGGCCGCGTCGCTCAAAGCGCGTTGCCCCGACAGCCCCACTGGCAGAGTTATTCAATTATTATTTGCTGGCTTGCCCCTTTCATTTCTCCGCTGCCATGCTAATGATTTGCAACTTATAAGCTGTATAGCCCACACGGAGGCAGCCGGTGGCGACCAGGCGGTGCATTTGGGGCCTTGGTACTCAGCGGCTGACATAAAATTCTGGGGAATATTGCCATGGCCGCATTCAAAATCACGCTTTTGCTCGCCGCTGTGATGACCGCCTCTGTCGGGCAGGCCGCAGATGAACCTGCCAAACCCGCCCAGTGCACGGTCGATACCGAGCAAATGATGCAACTGGAACCCAGGGCGTTCGATCAGGACATGAATGGGGGCTGGCGAACGCTGGCATACCAAGACGGCTGTAAAAAAGCGGCCACCGACTTGATCAAGACCTACATCGACCGTAATTGGCAAAAGCTGGAACCGGGCAGCCTACACGCCCTGTATTGGCATGCAGGTCAAATGGAAGCCTTGGTGGGTGATTACCGTGCCGCCAAGCCTTTGATGATGGCGGGCGTCAATCCCGACAAGAGGGGGATGGAACTGGGTTTCTATGAATACGCCTTGGGAACCATCGCCTTCCTGAACAGGGATTTGGCGGGGCTGAAGGCGGCACGGCGACGTCTAGCCGCCTTGCCGGAACCGGCCTGGTTTGAGGAGGAGTTCAAGGACACCGGGCTAAAATGGCCCGCCAACCTCAGTGTGCTCGACGGGCTGATCCGATGCTTCAACTCCCCCTATGCCGTCGCTTATGGGGATCAATGCCCCAAGGGGAACAAGGCCCAGCACCGCTAAGCCGGCTTCACGGCCGATCCTAAACCCCTTCCGCCTCGCAGGGCGGCAGGTCGCCGTCCAATTCCTCATCCTCCACCAGCGTGACGCCGGTGACGCAGATGTCCCCATCCTCGACGGACAGCGTCACCGGCTGAAGGGCCGCACCCCGGCAGGGGCCGTCCACGCACAGTCCGGAGCCCAGGTCGAACAGCGCGCCATGCTTGCCGCACATCAGCCGCGTGCCGTCCGGATCCAGGAACTGGTTGCGTTCCCAATCCAAGGGCACGCCGTTGTGCGGGCAACGGTTGACGTAGCCCACCACCTGCCGGCCCCAGCGGATGACGATGATGCCCCAGGGCCGGTGCCCCCCGTCATCATCGACACGCAACAGCTGAAAGCCCCGGGCCTTGCGGCTGGGGATGTCGTCCAGGCGGCACAGGACGTAGGTGGCGGACATGGGCATGCGCCTCGCGCGACGGTCAGGGGATGGGGGCCGGCCGGCCGGAGCGGAGGTGGGCCATCATGGCCTCGCCATCCTCCGCCCCGAAGCAATGGTCGAAGTCATCGCACTCGGTACAAACGGGGGCGGTGCACAAGGTGAAGCCCTCCGACCGGCAGATCATGCGGAACAGGAACTTCTTCCATTTCATGTCCTGGCTGTTGCGGCGGGCGAGGCCACCGAAGTGGCGCCGCATCAGCGACGACAGCTCGCCCCGGTCACGCAGGCCCAGGTCCTGCCACAGGTGGTTAGGGCGGCTGCACCGTCGGGCGATCATGGCCGCCAGGTCGCGCTGCAGCGGGGTGCCGCCGTCGGCATACATCCACAGCAGGTCGCGCACCGCCTGCTCATCGTCCTCCAGCGCGGCGGGGCCGTCCGCCAGCGCGGCCATACCGGCCCAGGCGCCGGGGAACAGGCGCAGGGCCAGGCCCTCAAGGGCGGCGCCGTCCAGGCCGGCGCAGAGCGGCAAAGAACCCCGCCCGGCCGCCGCCTCGGCCCAGGCCAGCGACAGGATGGCGGCGGCGATGTGCAGATCGAAGGGATCGGCCTCCACCCAGGCCCGGTCCATCAGCCAGCGATAACAGGCGTCGGCGCTGCGCATCGGCTTCCCCCTCCTCAGGCGGCATCCGCGGCCAGGGGCGCGTGGGTCTGGCAGTTCGCGGGACAGACCCGGGCACAGGCGCGACAGCCAACGCAGGCCCCGGCATCGTCCATGACCATGACCTTCTTTTCGATCTCGTCATCTTCATCGTCATTGTCGAGATCGACCAAGTCCCCCTCCTCGGTCAGGCCCTTCAGGGCCATCACCCCACGGCCACAGACCTTGAAGCAGCGGCCGCAGCCGATACAGCGCTTGGCATCGATGGCGATCAGGAAATCCGGCTGCCAGGACCGGCCGTCGCGGGTGAGCGAAGACATGGGGACGAACTCCTTCTAAGGCGCAACCGACAGCTGGGCGGCGGTGGCCCCGGCGGTTTCCAGAGTCTTCAGATAGGCCCGCTTGCGCTCCAGCTCGGCGAAGGCGTCGTGGGCGCGTTGCGCCACCGCCAGGATGGACGTCCAGTTGACGGGCAGCTCCTCCGACAGGTCGTGCAGGTCCATCTTGGCCTGCATGGCGCGGGCCGACTGCTTCTTGATTTCGCCCTTCAGGGTCTCGACATCGCTCATGGCCTCACTCCCCGCGCTCAATACCGGGCGACATCGGGAAAGCGCCCGATCATGTCCACGCCCGCCTGGACGTACTTCGCTCCTTCCTCGGCCAGCTTGGCCAAGCTGTCGAAGCCGAAGCGGTGGACGTCGCGCAGCTGCTTGTTCACCACCACCAGCCGGCCACCGATCAGCACCAAGCGGCCGAAGCCTTCATGGCTCATCTTCAGCATGGGGGACACCATGACGCCGGTGGCTTGCTCGATGCTGAGCGCCACGGCGTTGAAGAACAGCTCCAGCCGCCAGATGGTCTCGGGATCTGGATCACCCAGGATGGGCAGTTGCCGGCGCTTCTCCCGGTCCACGATATAGGGGTCCAGCAGGGCCAGGTCGGTCTTGCCTTCCCAGGTGCCGTGGGTGTCCTGGGCGCGCCAGATCATGACCAGCTGGCGGATGAAGGGGCTTTGCGCCGCCGCCGCCACCTCGGGCGATGCGGTGGGCGGCAGGTCCAACACGTCAGACATGATGCTCAATCCTCAAAGTCCAGGATGCGGGGCGTACCTTTGGCCATGGCCTTGCGCAACCAGGGCGGCGGCGTGCCGTTCAGCACGGCGCGCAACCGCTCCAGCAGGTCCTCGATCGGTTCCGGCTGGGTGACCTTCATGGGGTGGATGTTGTTGGCGACGACGCGGGCGGCGCCAGACCCGCCGATGGCGGCGACATAGAGGATGGCGCAGTCCTTGATCGCCTCGATCTTGGGCGCCAGCTTGTCCTCGTTGCCGTCCTCGCGCAGGTCGCCGTCGAATTCCACCGCCTCCAGCAGGCGATGGCCGTCGGGTTCCAGTTCATAGATGGCGATGTGGCGGGCCCAGCCGAAATGGGCGTCGACCCGCTTCATATCCTGCGTGGCGAAAGCGACCTTCATGCGGCTTCCCCTTCTGATTTAAGACTGTCCCCGTCCACCACCCGCCAGGTGTCGGGCGTGGCCTCGTGATGCAGTTCGGCGTCGGCCATCACCAGGTTGCTGAGCGCGAAGATCAAATCCCGCGTCCCGCGATAGCCCACCGAAACCAGGTGCCCGGCCCCCAGCCGGTCGAACAGGGGCAGGCCCATGCGGAAGAAGGGAATGCCCAGGCGGGTGGCCGCCTGGCGCCCGTGGGAATGGGTGATCAGCAGGTCGCAGTCCCGCTCCCGCGCCCGGCGCTCCAGATCCTCCAGATCGCCGATCAGCACCTCATCCGTCTCGACCCCGGCCAGCACGGGGGAATGGGTGGTGGTGACGGCAGCCGTGATGTGGGCGCCCATGCCGTGCAACATGCCGCCCACGTCGGCCAGCAGGTCCGGCTCGGCCCCGATGGCGACCTTGCGGCCGCCGATGTGGAAATGGCCGTCCAGCATGGCGTCGACCAGTTGCCCGCGCTGCCGCCGGTACTTCACCGGCACCGGCCGCCCGCTGATCTCCGCCAGGAACATCATGAAGGCATCGGCGGCCTCCAGCCCGCACAGGCGCGGGAACAGGCGGAAGGGAACGCCCGCGCGCTCCTGCAGCGCCTCCGCCGCCGGCCTCATCTGTTCGCCGATGGCGATGGCCCAGGACGACGCGCCCAGGCCCGCCACCTCATCCACGCCGATGCCACCGATGGTGGTGGGCGTGAAATCCTCTGGAATATGACCATCCAGGGAACCGGCCAGGTCCGGCAGGAAGCTGGGCTTGAGGCCGAAATCCTCCAGGATGGTGCGCAGTTCATCCAGGTCGCCGGGGGTCATGTGACAGCCGGGCAGGACGGTGACCCGGCCTGGGTCCCGCGCGATGCCGGGCGGCGGCGGGGACACCAGTTCCCGCACCATGCGCGTCACGGCCTTGGTCCAGCCGTCCTGGAACGCGTCCTTGAAATCGGGGGTGGAGACATAGACCAGCGGCAGATCCGCCACCTCCGGATGCCGCTCCCGCACCAGCCGGATATAGCCCTCGACATCGTCGCCCTTGGTTTCGGTCACCCCGGTGGAGCAGATGCCGATGATTTCCGGCTTGGTGCGCTTGTGGATGTTCAGGATGGCCTGTTCGACGTTGTCGTAGCCGCCCAGCACGGTGGCGACCTCGCTCATGGCCGTCGTCTGCAGGGGGATGGCCTCCTTGAAGTGGCGGACGAACAGCACCAGCCCGAAGGAGGTGCAGCCCTGCGACCCGTGCAGCAGGGGCATGGCGCCACGCAGGCCCATGAAGGCCAGGGCGGCGCCGATGGGCTGGCTCATCTTCAGCGGATTGACCGTGCAGGCCTTCTTGACGTGGGTGACCGTCGCCATGGCGTCTACTCCGCCGCCAGGGCTGGCAGGGCCGCGAGCACGTCCGCGACCCGGCCGGCGCAGGCGCCGCAGCCGGTGGCGGCGGTGGTGTGCCGCCGTACCTCATCCAGGCTGGACAGGCCATGCACGCGGACAGCGTCCTCGATGGTGCCCAGGTCCACGCCCTTGCAGGCGCAGACGCCCGCGGCCCGCCGCGCCTGTTCCGCCTTTTCCGGGTCGGCTGCCTCAGCGGCCAGGGCGGCGTCGGCGCGGGCCTGCCAGGTGTCGGCCGGATCATCCCAGGGGGCCGGGCGGCGCACCTGCGCCCACACCGGGTTGAACAGGGTGCGGGCGATCTCCTCCACCAGCGTCACCATGCCGACATAGCCCATGTAGGCGTGGTGGCGTTCCTGGTTGATGTCCAGCCAGGGCATGGCCGCCTTCAGCGCCACGAACTGCGACCGGCCGCCCGACAGCATGATGTCCGCCTTGGCATCCTTCAGCAGGCGGTACATCTCACGCGGGGTCATGTCCTCGATCATGTGGGCATCCTGGCCCAGCAGCTCCTTGATGCGCTCCTTGTCCTCCTTGGTGGACTTCTTGACGCTGGTGCCGACCAGTTCCAGGCCGGCCTCCTGCAAGGCGGCCACCACGGACCAGGACTTCACGCCGCCGGTGATCAGCAGCACCTTCTTGCCCTGGAAGCGCGGCTTGAACGGCGCGATGGCCGCCCAGGCCCGCGCCTCCTCCCGCGCGATCAGCGCCTCCGTCCGGTCCAGCAGGTCGGCCGGGGCGCCCCGCTCGACCAGCAGCCGGGCGATCTGGCGCAGGCTGTCGCTGGTGTCGCCGATGCCATAGAAGGATCCCTCGAAGAAGGGGATGCCGTAGCGTTCCTCCATCTTGCGGGCCACGTTGATCATGGCCTTGGAACACACCATCATCGCCGCCCGCGCCCGGTGGGAATAGGCCACCTCGCGGTAGCGCCCGTCGCCGGAAATGCAGGACAGGATGCGGATGCCCAACTCATCCAGCAGCGGCTTCACCTGCCACAGCTCGCCCGACAGGTTGTATTCACCGATGATGTTGATGTCGTAGGGCGTGGTCTCGTCCGGCTCCTCCGTCCCGATGACGTGGTCCAGAAGGGCCTCGCCCGCCAGCTTGTTGCCCAGGTTCTTGGGCCCGACGAAGCCGGGCGAATTGATGGGGATGACGGGCTTGCCGAACTTCTCCCGCGCCGCCTTGCACACGGCGTTGATGTCGTCGCCGGTCATGGCCGGAATACAGGTCTGATAGACGAAGACCGCCGGCGGATCATACTTCTCAATGATTTCGCGGATGGCCTTGTACAGCCGCTTCTCCCCGCCGAACACGATGTCCGTCTCGTTCATGTCGGTGGTGAAGCCGGTGCGCCATAGCGTGGGGCCGGACGATTTGGCGCCGCGGTTGTCCCAGGAGTTGCCCTCGCAGGCGATGGGCCCGTGGACCAGGTGGGCCACGTCGGTCAGGGGCTGCAGTGCGATCTTGGCGCCGTCGAAGGCGCAGCCCCCCGCCGCTCCGCCCGGCTGCAACTGCTTGGTGCAGCCCTTCTTGCGGTCGGCCGCCGACTTGGTGGCGTTCTTGGCGCAACCGGGCTCGTTGAAGACTTCCTGGATGGTGGCCGACAGCGAACTCATTTCCGGGGTTCCTCACCTGAACAGGCCAAGAAGCGCCGCGCCGCCCTGCCCCTAGGGTTTCCCATCGGGGCTGGCGGCGCGGCCAGGACGCGAGCGCCTTGGGGAGACGCCACGGAGAGGCCAAGTCCGCCGTCAGCGGATGATGTCGAAGCTGTAGTCGGTCTTCGACGGGACGTTGGTGTTGCTGTCGATCTCGTCGAAAATCTTGTCCAGGATGGTCACCAGCACGTTCAGCCCGCCCTGATAGCCCCACACCGGGAAACGATGGTGGTGGTGCCGGTCGAAGATGGGGAAGCCGAGGCGGATCAGCGGCGTGCCCGTGTCGCGCTCCAGGTACTTGCCGTAGGTGTTGCCGATCAGGAAATCCACCGGCTCCGTGAACAGCAGGGAGCGCAGGTGCCACAGGTCGCGTCCGGGATAGACGTGGCAGTTCTTCCCGAAGGGGGAACTGTCGAACAGCGCCTGCACCTTCTCCGCCCAGGCCTTGTTGCCGTTGGTGGCCAGCACGTGGGTCGGTTCCGCCCCCAGTTCCAGCAGGAAGGCGGCCAGGCCCAGGCACAGGTCGGGGTCGCCGTAGATGGCGAACTTCTTGCCGTGGATGTGGGCGCTGGAGTCCGCGATGGCGTCCACCAGGCGTCCGCGCTCCCGCTCCAACTCCGCCGGGATCTCGGCGCCGGTGAGGCGCGCCAGCGCCATCAGGAAGCGGTCGGTTCCGGCCACACCCACGGGATGGTTGAACGACACCACCTCTTGCCCATGCCCGGCGATGAAGGGCAGGGTCTTTTCGGTGCAGTACTCCTGCATGGAGACGGTGGCCGTGGCATGGACGGCGTCCGCCGCCTCGGCCAGGGTGGTGCCGCCGTCATACATGCGGAACTCGCCATCGGTGGGCGTGTCCCAGACATCGCTGGTGTCGCCCAAAATGGTGTAGCCGATGCCCATCAGGCCGAAAATACGCTTGATTTCCCGTAGGTTGCCGACGGTGTAGCCGTCGAAGCCACCGATGAAGTTGATCTTGCCGTTGGGCGCGCGTTCCAGCTTGGGCGCGGTGCCGGCCTTGCCGTCCCAGAAATGTTCCAGGATGCCCTTCAGGGCGTTGTCATAGCCGGTGACGTGGCTGCCGACGAAGGCCGGCGTATGGGCGAAGGGCACGTCGAACTCGGCCGGAACCGAGCCCTTTTCCTTGGCGGTCTTGATGAAGGCGTTCAGGTCGTCGCCGATCACCTCCGCCATGCAGGTGGTGGAGACGGCGATCATCTTGGGCTTGTACATGGAATAGGTGTTGGCCAGCCCGTCGATCATGTTGTTCAGGCCGCCGAACACCGCCGCATCCTCCGTCATGGAGGAAGAGACGCAGGACGTCGGCTCCTTGAAATGGCGGGAGAAATGGCTGCGGTAATAGGCGACGCAGCCTTGGGAGCCATGAACGAAGGGCAGCGTGCCCTCGAACCCCACCGCCGCGAAGACGGCGCCCAGCGGCTGGCAGGCCTTGGCCGGGTTGATGGTCAGCGCCTCGCGGGCGAAGTTCTTTTCCTGGTATTCTGGCGTCTTGGCCCATTCCCGCACCCGCTCCACCTCCGCCGGGTCGCGGCGGTTCTCGAACTGCTGGCGTTTGTTGACCAGCATCTCCTGGTATTCGGGGCCACGGAACAGCTCGAAATGATCGAGCACGTGTTCGGCACTCTGCGTCATGATGGAAACCTTTCCGAAAACATCGCCCGGGGATGGATGCCGCCCCGGCAGGGAATCCCGGGGGCGCCGCCGCTGGGGCGCCCCGGGGCGTCATCCGCCTTATTCGGCGGCCAGCAGCTTCGGCTGCGCGGCGCCCTTCCAGGGCGCCTTGGCCATCTTCCAGACGGGGGCGTTGATGGCCATGTCCATGTCGCGCGCGAAGATGGCGAAACCGTCATAGCCGTGATAGGGGCCGGAATAGTCCCAGGAATGCATCTGGCGGAAGGGCACGCCCATCTTCTGGAAGACGTACTTTTCCTTGATGCCGGACCCGACCAGGTCAGGTTGGATGCGCTCCACGAACTTCTCGAACTCATAGCCCGTCACGTCGTCGTAGATCAGCGTGCCGTCCTTGACGTAGTGCTGGGCCGTGCGCTGGTAGTCGTCGTTGTGACCGAACTCGTAGCCCGTGCCCACGACCTCCATGCCCAAATCCTCATAGGCGCCGATGACGTGGCGGGGGCGCAAGCCACCGACGAACAGCATCACCGTCTTGCCTTCCAGGCGCGGGCGGTATTTGGCGATAACGGCGTCCATCAGCGCCTGGTACTTGGCGATGACGCGTTCCGCCCCTTCCTTGATCTTGTCGTCGAAATAACTGGCGATGCGGCGCAGGGATTCCGCGATCTTGCTGGGACCAAAGAAATTGTATTCGCACCACGGAATGCCGTACTTCTCTTCCATGTGGCGCGAGATGTAGTTCATCGAGCGGTAGCAGTGCAGGACGTTCAGCTTGGCCTTGGGCGTCGCCTCCAGTTCGGCCAGGGTGCCGTCGCCCGACCATTGGGCGATGACCCTCAGCCCCATCTCCTCCAGCAGGATGCGGGAGGACCAGGCGTCGCCGCCGATGTTGTAATCGCCGATGATGGCGACGTCGTAGGGGCCGGGCACGAAGCCCGCCGGCGCGTCCTTCCCCTCCGCCTTGTCGAACACCCAGTCGCGGATGGCGTCATTGGCGATATGGTGGCCCAAGGACTGGGACACGCCGCGGAACCCCTCGCAGCGGACGGGGACGATGGTCTTGCCCTCATATTCCTTGGACTTGTTCTTCGACACCGCCTCGATATCGTCGCCGATCAGGCCGATGGGGCATTCCGACTGGATGCTGATGCCGTTGTTCAGCGGGAACAGCTCCTGGATTTCATCGATGATCTTGGACAGCTTCTTGTCGCCGCCGAAAACGATGTCCTTTTCCTGGAAGTCGGACGTGAACTGCATGGTCACGAAGGTGTCGATCCCGGTCGTGCCGATGTAGTAGTTGCGGCGCGCGGCCCAGGAATACTGGCCGCAGCCCACCGGGCCGTGGCTGATGTGGATCATGTCCTTGATCGGGCCCCAGACCACGCCCTTGGACCCGGCGTAGGCGCAGCCACGGATGGTCATGACGCCTGGAATGGACTTCAGATTGGACTTCACGCCGCAATCGGACTTGCCGGCCTCATGCACGTTCAGGTGCTTGGCGCGGCGCTTGGCGGTCTTCTCCGGGTAAACCTGCAAGACCTCGGCGATCAGTTCCTTGTTGCGTTCCTTGATCTCGGCAACGCTTTCCGTCTCCGACATACTCATTTCGCTGTCCTCATGTTTCCCGGGGATGATGAGCTGCCGGGACCCGCCCGGCCCCCATGCGGGGGGACCGGGCGGCACCGGCGGCCGTTGCCGATCAGGCCAGTTCCAGCTGGGCGGCGGTCTTGCCGACCATGCTCTCGTCCACGGCCTTCATGATCCCGTGCTCCATCAGCATGTCCTCAAGCTCGTCCATGGTGATGGGGGTGGGGATGACGCCCTTGCCGGCGTTGTTGTGAATGCGGGTGGCCAGGTTGCGGTAGTGGGCGGCCTGGGCGCTTTCCGGCGCGTATTCCAGCACCGTCATGCGACGCAGTTCCGCGTGCTGCACGATGTTGTCGCGGGGCACGAAGTAGATGAGCTGGGTGCCCAGCTTCTTGGCCAGGTTCTCCGCCAGCTCCAGCTCCTTGTCGGTCTGGCGCTCGTTGCAGATCAGGCCGCCCAGGCGCACGCCGCCGGACATGGCGTATTTCAGAATGCCCTTGGAGATGTTGTTGGCCGCGTACATGGCCATCATCTCGCCGGACATGACGATGTAGATTTCCTGGGCCTTGTTCTCGCGGATGGGCATGGCGAAGCCGCCGCACACCACGTCGCCCAGCACGTCATAAGAGACGTAGTCGATGTCCTCATAGGCGCCGTTCTCCTCCAGGAAGTTGATGGAGGTGATGACGCCGCGACCGGCGCAGCCGACGCCCGGTTCCGGGCCGCCGGATTCCACGCAGCGGATGTCCTGGAAACCGACCTTCATGACATCCTCGATCTCCAGATCCTCCACACTGCCGGCGGCGGCGGCCAGGCTGAGGATGGTGTCCTGGGCCTTGGCGTGCAGGATCAGGCGGGTGGAATCCGCCTTGGGATCGCAGCCGACGATCAGGATGCGGTGGCCCATTTCAGCCAGGGCCGCCAGGGTGTTCTGGGAGGTGGTGGACTTGCCGATACCACCCTTGCCGTAAAACGCGATTTGACGCAGAGCCGACATTCAAGGTCTCCTTGAACCGATTGTTGAGCCGATTGCCAATGCCCCGGTGAGGCCGGGGCGATCCTCGTTCGCAGAAGTTGGCTCGCGGATTTCGGGAAGGAGCACATCGCTCGACAGCGCGTAGGCGTGCACTCAGCCCTCACTAGCCGACCGGTATTTCAGCAACCGGCGTGCCAGACGGACGATTTCCAATAACGCATTGATATTAAATAGATTGTTATCCAACCCCGGCATCCGACAATGATGTGCCGAACCCGACAGCCATTGTCAGGCTGTCGCAAACGAAACAAGGCCGCCGCCCCTGTCCCGCCGTCGCTTCCCGGCGGAAAGGCAGGCCGGCCCCCGATTTCCCGGATGCCGCTACCGCCGGAATGGAAATTGCTGTGGGTCCCGTGATGCCCGCCGGTGGGCAGCCCAGCATCGGAAGGGACGCGCCATGCAGATCGGTGTCGAAACCGCCAAAGCCGTGGACCAGAGACGGGTCTTCGTCGTGGACCAGGATGAGATCACACGCGCGGCGTTGCAGTTCATGCTGCACGATGAGATCGAGACCCATGAACTGGCGACACCGGAGGAGGCCTACGCCAAGGGGGTGGATTGGTTGCGGCCGGACGTCGTGCTGCTCGGCGCCTCTTTCCTGGCGGAGCGTGGCGCGGGCCTGGTGGGCGAGGTACTGCGCGCCTTTCCCGGGGTGCGGCTGCTGATCGTCTGCGCCAAGGCGGAAGAGGCGCTGGCGCTGGAGGGGCTGAAGGCCGGCGCCCACGCGGCGCTGGTCAAGCCGCTGACGCTGGCCGACGTGCGGCGCAAGGTCGACACGCTGCTGGGCCGCGACGGCGCCGCCCCGCTGGTGCGACTGGCATGAGCACGGTCGTCTTCTATGAAAAGCCGGGATGCAAAACCAACGCCCGTCAGCGCCGTGCGCTGGAGGCGGCGGGGCATACCGTCCTGGTGCGCGACCTGCTGACCGAACCATGGACGGCGGAGCGCCTGCGCGACTTCTTCGGCCAATCGCCGGTCCCGTCCTGGTTCAACCCGGCCGCCCCCGCCGTCAAGGCCGGTGCCATCGTCCCGGACGACCTGGACGGCGACGCGGCCCTGCGTCGCATGCTGGCCGACCCGCTGCTGATCCGCCGGCCATTGGCGGAGGTGGAGGGCCAGCGCCTCGCCGGATTCGAGGCGCTGCGCGACCGGCTGGCCCTGCCGGCGGACCTGGACGCCGTGCCCACCGGCTGTTCCCACCCCCACAGCCCCTGCGCCACCCCCGGAAGCGCCACCTCTAGAAGCACTGGAACGCCGTCATGACCGATCGTCCGCCCTACGCCATCATCCTGGGCACCAATGAGATCGCCTCCGCCGTGGCGGTCCGGCTGCATCACCAGGGCTACGGCGTCGTCATGTCGCACGACCCCCTGCCCCCCGTCATCCGCCGCAAGATGGCGTTCCACGACGCGCTGTTCGATGATCCGGTGACCCTGGCCGGCATCGCCGCCGAACGGGTGGACAGCGGCATGGCGGCGGCGGCGGCGTTGGCGCGCCGCCAGGGGGTGGTGATCACCGACCTGGGCCTGCTGGACCTGATCGTCATCCGCGCGCTGGACCTGCTGGTCGACGCCCGGCTGCAAAAATACAGCATCACGCCCGACCTGCGCCGCCTGGCCCGAACCACCATCGGCTTGGGCCCCGGCTTCACCGCCGGGGAGAATTGCGACTTCGCGGTTGAAACCAAGCCCGGCCTGCAAGGCGCCCTGGTCCGCCAGGGAACGACGGAAGCCGCCGACGGCATCGCCCGCCCCTTGGGCAACCGCGGCGCGGAACGCTTCGTCTATTCCGCCCTCGCCGGACGCTGGCACACGGCGATGGAAATCGGCTCCCGCGTCTTCAAGGACTATGTCATCGGCCATCTGGGCGACCACGCGGTCCAAGCGCCCTTCGATGGCGTGCTGCGCGGGGTGGTGCGGGACGGGACCGAAGTGCCCGCCGGCGTCAAGCTGCTGGAGGTCGACCCCCGTATCCGGGGCGCCGTCTGGGCCGGGATTGACGACCGGGCCCAAACCATCGCCCAAGCGGTGGGCGAGGCATTGACCCCGCGACACGCCCGACAGCCCGTCCGCCTGACACCTGTCCGCTGAAAACCTCCACAGGCTGCGACCTGGCTTGAGCCCTGGTGAGGTGCCCCGGACACGGATGATGTTCAGGGTGTACCACCTCTGTACATGTTTACCATCACCCTATTCTTCTTTTGATAGAGATTGCATTAATAATAACGCAATCATCAGGGACACTGTCGGATCGGCCGGCGACGGGGCGCAGGCAGACTCTAGGGAAATCTGAAAAAGCGCCCGCAGATCGTTGATATTGTTTTATATTTTCTGATGTCAGCCTGTGCATCCGGCAAGAACGGCTCATGGTCGGCCCGCATTATATAATTAAATTACATCAATCGGGCTGATTAACGCCGTCAACACTTCTCACTTGTTGCGGCTATGAAATTTTCTGAATAATCCAGGTAATCCGAACCGCCCCCACCAAGCCGGTCGGTCACATAAAACAATCACACAACACCAATAACAAGAACGGTACGCCCGCTATCGATTCCGCGGATACCGTCTGGTGCGCAATCAAAGGGAATAAATCAGCGCTGTCTTTCAGCGCTCGCCTCTCCTTTTTCTTTTTTCGGGGTTGGACCATGAATACACACACCTCTTCCAACACTCAAACCGCGTCACCAGACGGCATCATCCATAGCGAAGACAATAAATCGAAAATTTTAAAAGAAATATATGACACTTTAAAAATAGATCAGTCCACATATATTCCCATCGGCATCACAGTCGAGCCCGGGGTGGCCGATATCCACGCTTTCGCCGTGCCCTCAGGCGGCGGCGTGGACGAAAGCGGCGATGTCGCCAGGGATGCGGTGGCGGCCCCTGCCGAGGGGGTCAAGATACCGCTGACCACCGCCCAGCGCGGCCTGTGGTTCGGTGAGAAAATGGGCCGGGCCGGCACGGTGTTCAATCTGGGCGAGGCCATTGAAATTCATGGCCCTGTCGATCCCGCGCTGTTCCTGAAGGCCCTGCGCCAGCTGACCACCGAGGCTGAAACGATCCGCGTCAAGATCGTCGAGGACCAGGATGGCCCGGCCCAGGTCATCCGCCCCACCTTTGACGACGTCTTCCCCTACATCGACGTCAGTGACCAGCCCGACCCGCGGCAGGCGGCGGAGCGCTGGATGATGGAAGAATTGAACCGCCCCGTCGATTTCGACCGCGATCCGCTCTGGGTTTCCGCGCTTTTCAAAGCCGCCGACGACCGCTTCTTCTGGTACCATCGCGCCCACCACATCATGCTGGACGGGTTCACCGGCGGCATGGTCGCGCGCCGCGTCGCCGAACTCTACAGCGCCTACGTGGAAGGGCGCGAGCCCGCGCCCCACGGCTTCCTGCCCCTGGTCGGGCTGGTGGATCATGAGGCCGCCTATCGCGCCTCGGACCGGCTGGAAAAGGACCGCGCCTTCTGGACGGAGCGGCTGGCCAACCTGCCCGACGCCGTTTCATTGGCCAGGCGCCGGGTGGCGGGCCCCAATGGGCTATTCCGCCAGACGGCGCACCTGTCCCCGTTGACCAGCATGCGCCTGCATGAGATCGCCAAGGGCGCGTCCGCCAGCCTTCCGCAAATCCTGATCTCCCTGGCGGCCGCGTTCTATTACCGCTCCACCGGGGCGGCGGACCTTGTGTTCGGGCTGCCGGTGACGGCGCGCCCCAATGGGCAGCTGCGGCGTACGCCGGGCATGGTCGCCAATGCCGTGACCATCCGCCTGGCCATGTCCCCGGACCTAACGCTGGAAGAATTGGTGCAGCAGGTGTCGGGCGTGATGCGCCAGACCCTGCGGCACCAGCAGTACCGGTATGAGGATCTGCGGCGGGACATGGGGCTGGTGGGCCATAACCAGCAGATCGCGTGGATGAGCGTGAACATCGAGCCGTTCGACTACGACCTGCGCTTCGGTGGTCATCCCGCCACCACGCACAACCTGTCCAACGGTTCGGTCGAAGACCTGACCATCTTCATCTATGACCGCGACGACGGGCGCGGACTGCGCGTGGATTTCGACGCCAACCCAGCCTTGTACACCCGGGATGAGCTGGCGCGGCATCAGGCCCGCTTCCTACGCCTGGTGGATGCCATCATGGAGGATCCCACCCTGCGCATCGGCCGCATCGACCTGCTGTCAGGGGAAGAACGGCGGCAGGTTCTGATCGACTGGAACGCGACGGCCCAGTCCTCACCGCCCCCCCTGCTGGCGCAATGGTTCGAGGCCCAGGCCGCCGCGACGCCCGACGCGCCGGCCATCGGTTTCGCGAACGAGGTCGTTTCCTACCGCGTCCTGAACGCCGCCGCCAATGCCTGGGCGCGGGCCCTGCTGCAGCTTGGCATCGGCCCCGGCCAACTGGTGGCGGTGGCGACCCAGCGTAGCGCCCTCTTGCCGGTGGCCTTGCTGGCCGTGCTGAAAACCGGGGCCGCGTATGTGCCGATCGACCCGGACATGCCGGCCGCCCGCCTGGCCCTGGTGTTCGAGGATGCCCGTCCCGCCGCCCTGCTGACCACGCCGGACGTCGCCGCCGGCCTGCCGGACAGCGCCATTCCCCGCCTTATGGTGGACCTGCCGCCCGATGGCGTGGATCTGGACTGGCTTGCGTCCCTGAACCCGACGGACCAGGAACGGCGGCGGCCATCGCGGGCCCTTGATCCCGCCTACGTCATCTTCACGTCCGGCTCAACCGGCCGTCCCAAGGGTGTCGCGGTGTCCCAGGGGAATATCGTGAACTTCCTGGGCGCCATGAAGGCGGCGTTCCCGTTGAGCCCACGGGATCGGCTGATGGCGGTCACCACCGTGTCCTTCGACATCGCCGCCCTTGAACTGTTCCTGCCGCTGCTGGCGGGCGCACGCATCGACATCGCCCCCCGCGCCGTGGTGCGGGACGCCCCCGCCCTGGCCCAAGCGATGCGGATGGCCGGCACCACCCTCATGCAGGCCACGCCCTCCCTATGGCAAAGCCTGGTGGAACAGGCTGCCGATATCTTCCCCGGCTTGCGCGTGCTGGTGGGCGGGGAGGCGCTGCCCCCCTCCCTGGCCCAGGCCATGATGGATCGCGGGGCCGTCGTCACCAACCTGTACGGCCCCACCGAAACGACGGTGTGGTCCACCGCGCGGACGCTGAACCGGGCGGACCTGGACGCGCCGCCCATCGGCGGTCCCATCTGGAACACCCAGGTCTATGTCCTGGATCCGGCCCTGCAACCGGTGCCGGTCGGCGTGGCCGGTGACCTTTACATCGCCGGCGACGGCGTCGCCATCGGCTATCTGAACCGGCCTGGCCTGACAGCCGACCGCTTCGTCGCCAACCCGTTCGGCCCGTCGGGTAGCTGCTTCTACCGCACGGGCGACCTGGCCCGTTGGCGGGAGGACGGCATGCTGGAGTTCCTGGGCCGGACCGACCACCAGATCAAGATACGCGGCTTCCGCATCGAACTGGGGGAGGTTGAGGCCGCCCTGGCCGCCTGCGCCGGCGTGGCGCGGGCCGTGGTCACGGCCTGGGACGACCCCGCGTCAGGCGCGAAGCGGCTGGTGGGATACGTCGTCCCGGCACCGGAGGTCTCACTGGATACCGCCGTCCTGCGGCGCGATCTGGCCGGCCGGCTGCCCGATTACATGGTCCCGGCGGTTTTCGTGACCCTGGACGACCTGCCCCTGACGGCGAACGGCAAAGTCGACCGCCGCGCGCTACCGGCACCGGAACGCACCGCGGTGTCCAGCTATGCCGAGCCCCGGACACCCACCGAACAGGCCCTGACCATTCTTTGGGCCAAGGAACTGGGCGTGCAGCGGGTGGGCATACACGACAATTTCTTCGATCTGGGCGGGGACTCCCTGATGGCCACCCGCCTGCTCACCCGCATCCAGAACATCTTCCCCGGCAAGATATCGCTGGGCACCCTGTTCGAGGGGGCGACCATCGCCGAACTGGCGGCCCAGTTGGAACACAGCGCCACCAGCGATCCGCTGGGCGTCCTGCTGCCCTTGCGCACGCAGGGCCAGGGCGCGCCGCTGTTCTGCATCCACCCCGTGGTCGGCCTGGGCTGGGCCTATGCCGGACTGCTGCGCCACATCGGCCCCGAGCATCCCGTTTACGCCCTTCAGGCCCGGGGATTGGCGGACGACACCGCCCTGCCCCAGGCCCCTCTTCCCCGGTCGGTGGAGGAGATGGCGGACGAATACCTGACGCACATCCGGCGGGTGCAGCCGCAGGGCCCCTATCATCTGCTGGGCTGGTCTTTCGGCGGCCTGGTGGCGGTGGCGATCGCCCACAAGCTGCAACGGGAGGGGGAGCAGGTCGACCTGCTGTCGCTGCTCGACGCCTACCCCTTCGTGCAGAGCCCCGCCGGCCAGGAACCGTCCGAGGCGGAACTGGCCACCGCCGCGCTGGGCTTCCTGGGATACAGCCCCGGGGACGTGGCCGTCACGGGGGGCGACCGCCCCCTGGGCATGGCCGCCGTCGCCGATTTCCTGTGTCGTGAATACGACGTGCTTTCCATGCCGCTGGTCCAACAGATGCGGCAGGAAAACAGGGACATCGTCTCGTCCGTCCTGAGGGTCATTCAGAACAACCTGGCGATCGCGCGGAAGTTCAAGCCCCAGCCGCTGAACACCGGCCTGCTGTTCTTCCGTGCAACCCACCTGACCGGCCCGTCGCTGAAGGGCTTGCTGATGCATGAGACCGAGGCGTGGGCGCCCCACGTGCGCGGCCCCATCCAGGAGCACCGCCTGGCCTGCCACCACCAGGCCATGATGGACCCGGTGCCGTTGGAGGAAATCGCCCGCATCGTCGCCCGTGAGCTGGCCGGCGGCAGGAAGGCGCCCCACGCCCCCAGCCCGTCCGGTCCCCGCATGGCGCGGCAGGAATTCGAGGCCGTCCCGTGCGCGTGACCATCTTCACCGTCGGCACCCAGGGCGACATCCGTCCCTTTATCGCCCTGGGGCGTGGCCTGGCGGAGGCGGGCCATGCCGTCCGCATCGCCACCGGCCAGTCGTTCCAGCCCATGATCACGGCGGCCGGGCTGGACTTCGCCCCCCTGGCCGCCGACTTCCGCCACATCATGAGCAGCGAGCCGGACACGATGAACCGGGCGCTGAACCCCCTGGTGGTGGCCAGGACGGCCCGCCGCCGGTTCAAGGAGGCGGCGCTCCCCTGGGTTGAGGCCGGGCTGGCCGCCGCCCGGGACAGCGACCTGATCATCGCCAGCGGCATCGTCACGCGCCTAGCCACCGCCGTGGCGGAGGCGACGGGCATCACATGCGTGCAGGCGCAGCTTTTGCCCATGACACCGGCGCCCGACCTGCCGCCCATGATGCTGACGCCCCCCGCCGGCCCCTGCCCGGCATCGTCAACCTGGCGCTGTATCATGCGCTGCGCTTCGCGACATGGCAGGTGATGGCGCCGGCCATCAACGACGTCATCCGCAAGCGCCTCGGCCTGCGTGCCCTTCCCTGGTATGGGCCCTACTTCGACGACGCCGCCAACAACCGCATCCTGTACGGCTTCAGCACCCATGTGGTGCCCAAGCCCAAGTCCTGGGGTGAGGGTGAGGTGGTGACGGGTTATTGGCACCATGACGAGGCCGGCACCTGGACGCCGCCCGCTGACCTGGAACGCTTCCTGGCGGACGGTCCCCGGCCGATCTATCTCGGCTTCGGCAGCATGTTGAGCCACGACGCGGAAGCCTTCACCCGCACCGTCATGCGCGCCCTGGCGCTCAGCGGTCAGCGGGCCGTCCTCGCCCGGGGCTGGGGCGGCCTGGCACCGCCGCCCGAGCTTGACGACCGAATCATGGTCATCGACCACGCGCCGCACGATTGGCTTTTCCCGCGCGTGGCCCTGGCCGTGCATCATGGCGGTGCCGGCACCACGGCGGCGGCGGTGCGCGCCGGCATCCCATCGGTCATCGTTCCCTTTTTTGGCGACCAGCCCTTCTGGGGATGGCGCCTGAACCAGTTGGGGGTGGCGCCACCGGCCCTGCCCCGCGCCCGCCTGACGGCGGAAACCTTGAGCGCCGCCATCACCGCCGCCGGGGGCGATACCATGCGCCAGCGGGCCGAAGCCCTGGGTCGGCAATTGCGCGCCGAGGACGGCGTGGGACGGGCGATCGAGACCCTGAACCGCTGGGGATTGTTGTCGGACCGCCGGCCGGGAAGCCAGAAGGGTGACGCCCAGAAGGGGAGCGCGCCACCGCGCCGGCTCATCGACGCTGCGGGCGCCGCAGCCTTGGTGTTGATGCTGTCGCTGCCAGGGATCGCCATGCCCCCGATATCCGCCGGGGCGCAGGCGGGGGAAGCGCCCGGTGAGCCTGCCGTACCCGTTGTCGTGGCCCCCGTCCGCGCCGAGGACGTTCCCCTATATCTGGGCGGCATCGGGTCGGTCCAGGCCTACAACACCGTCGCCATCCGCAGCCGCATCGACGGGCAGCTCATGGACCTGCGCTTCCGGGAGGGCCAGGAGGTAACTAAAGGCTCGGTCCTGGCGATTCTGGACCGCCGGCCCTTGGAAGCGAACCTCAAGCAGGCCATGGCCACCCTGGCCAAGGATCAGTCGCAACTGCTGAACGCGCAGGCTGATTTGGTGCGATACCAGGGCATGAAGGAATACGCCAGCCGCAAGACCCTGGATACGCAGCAGGCGCAGGTGGCGCAATACCAGGCGCAGGTGACCGCCGACGAGGCGCAGGTCGACTATGCCCGGGCGCAGTTGGACTACGCCACCATCACATCCCCCATCGCCGGGCGAACCGGCATACGCCAGATCGATGCCGGGAACATCGTCCACGCCGCGGATACGGCCCCCATCGTCACCGTCACCCAGTTGCACCCCATCTCGGTCATCTTCACCGTGAACGCCGACGATCTGCCCGCGTTCAATCTTGGCGCTACTGGAGGGGCTTCCGGACCGGCAACCGCCTTGCCGGTCCAGGCCTATGCCAAGGACAACAAGACCTTGCTGGCGGATGGCCGGCTGGAGCTGGTGGACAACCAGATCGACCAAAGCACCGGCACCGTGAAGCTGAAGGCCAGCTTCCCCAATGAGGACAACCGCCTGTGGCCCGGCCAGTTCGTCAACGCCCGCGTCCGCGTTGCGGTCCGGCGCGGCGGCCTGACGGTGCCTGTCACCGCCGTACAGCAGGGGCCGGCCGGCGCCTATGTCTGGGTGGTGTCCGCCGAGGGCCGGGCCGCCATGGCGCCGGTCACCGTGGCGCGAACGGACGCGGGGCGCGCCCTGATCGACAGGGGCTTGAGCGCCGGGCAGTTGGTTGTCACCGACGGGCAGTACAACCTGAAGCCCGGAACCCGGGTGGCGCCGCAGCCGTCCCGGTCGGCTGATGGCCAGTCCGGTACAGGGGCCGGGCCGGCATGAACGTTTCGGGCCCCTTCATCCGGCGACCGATCGCGACCACCCTGCTGGTGGTGGGGATCCTGCTGCTGGGGTGCCTGGGATATCGCCTGTTGCCGGTGGCGGCGCTGCCATCGGTGGACCTGCCCACCATCCAGGTTTCGGCCCAGTTGCCCGGGGCGGGGCCGGACGTCATGGCCTCATCGGTGACGACACCGCTGGAGCGCCCGCTGGGCGCCATTTCCGGCCTCACGGGCATGAATTCGATCAGCGCCTATGGCACCAGCCTGATCACCCTGCAGTTCAATCCCGGCCGCGACATCGACGCCGCCGCCCAGGACGTGCAGGCGGCGCTCAACGGCGCCGCGGGCCTGCTGCCCCTCTCATTGATGCCCAGCCGCCCCAGCTACAGCAAGGTCAACCCAGCCGACACGCCAATCCTGATCCTGGCGCTGACCTCCGACACCCTGCCCCTGAACACGGTGGGCGATTATGCCGACACGGTGCTGTCGCAGAAGCTGTCGCAGATCAAGGGCGTGGGCCTGGTGACCCTGGAAGGGGGCCAGAAGCGGGCGGTGCGGCTGCAGGTGAACCCAACGGCGCTGAGCGGCCTGGGCCTGTCGCTGGCGGAGGTCAGGACCGCCATCGCGGCGACGACCGCCGACCTGCCCAAGGGAAGTTTGGACGGCCCCCGACTATCGTACCAGATCGACGCCGACGACCAGTTGTTCGACGCCGCCGCCTATCAGGACACCATCATCGCCTACAGCGATGGGGCGCCCGTTCGCCTGCGCGACGTGGCGCGGGCCGTGGACGGGGTGGAAAACGACACGCTGGCCGGCTGGTACAATGGCAAGCCGGCCATCATCCTGGACATCCGCCGCCAGCCCGGCGCCAACATCATCGACACGGTCGCGGCCATCCACAAACAGATGCCGCAGTTGCAGGCCGCCCTGCCGCCATCGATCGGCATCGCCGTCGTGGCCGACCGCACGGAAACGATCCGCGCCTCGATCGCCGAGGTGCAGACGACCCTGGTGGTCACCATCGCTCTGGTGGTGATGGTGATCTTCCTCTTCCTGCGCCGATTCTGGGCGACGGTCATCCCCAGCGTCACCCTGCCCGTCTCGCTGATCGCCACCTTCGGCGTCATGGCCATCGCGGGCTTCAGCATCGACAACCTGTCCCTGATGGCGCTGACCATCGCGTCCGGCTTCGTCGTGGACGACGCCATCGTCATGATCGAGAACATCGTGCGGCATATCGAGGCGGGGCATCCGCCGCTGCACGCAGCGCTCAAGGGCGCCCGCCAGATCGGCTTCACCATCGTGTCGCTGACCGTGTCGCTGGTGGCCGTCTTCATTCCCCTACTGTTGATGGGGGGCATCATCGGCCGGCTGTTCCGCGAGTTCGCGGTGACGCTGAGCGCCGCCATCATCATCTCGGCCGTGGTGTCGCTGACCCTGACGCCAATGATGTGCGCCCGATTGTTGACAGGGGCACCGTCCGATAGCCCTCCCAACGCCCTGTTCCGGTGGAGTGAGGGTGTCTTCACCCGCGCGGTCGGGGCTTATGAACGGGGCCTGCTGTGGGTGTTCCGGCACCGGCGGCTGACTCTGGCGGCAACGTTGGCGATGCTGGCCGGGGCCGGCCTGCTTTACAGCGTGGTGCCCAAGGGCTTCCTGCCGCAACAGGATACGGGCCTGATCATCGGCGTGCTGGACGCGGCGCCCGGCATGTCCTTTTCCGCCCTGTCCGACCGGCAGCGTCAGATCGCCGATATCCTCGGGCGCGACCCGGCGGTGGCGACCGTCGCCGCCGTGACGGGCGGGGGCTCGCTGAACACCAGCGGCAATGCCGGCCGCCTGTTCATCGGCCTGAAACCAAGGGGCGAGCGGCCGGCGGCGGACGCTGTGGCGCGGCGCCTGGCTGCCGCCACGGCCGGGGTGGGCAATGTGCGGCTGCACCTGCAACCGGCCCAGGACATCCAGGTGGACACGCACGCGGCGCGGGCAGGCCACGTCCTGACCTTGCACGCCGCCGACCGGTCGGACCTGGCCACCTGGGCACCCCGGCTGATCCAGGCCATGGAACGTCGGCCAGAGCTGGCGGACGTGGCCGGCGAGCCGCTGGGCGGCGCCCCACAGGCCCGGCTGCGCATCAACCGCGACGCCGCCGCCCGCTCCGGCGTCAGCCTGCAGGCCATCGACGACGCGCTCTACGACGCCTTCGGCCAGCGGCAGGTCGCCACCGTCTATGGCCAGCAAAACCAATACCATGTGATCCTGGAGGTCGATCCCCGCTTCCGCGACGGGCCCGCCACCTTCCAACTTCTGCGCCTTCGGTCAGCGTCGGGGGACATGGTGCCGCTGTCGGCCCTGGCCACGGTGGAGATGGGGGACGCGCCCCCCGCCTTGATCCACGAGGGCCTGTTCCCGGCGACCACCATCGCCTTCAACATCGGTGACGGATACGCCCTGGGCCAGGCGCTGACAGCGCTGGACCAGGCCATCGGCGCCGTTGGACTGCCCCCCGCCATCACCGCCAGCCTGTCCGGCGTGGCCGGTGAGTTCCGCAGCTCGCTGGGCAGCCAGGCCGGCCTGGTCCTGGCGGCGCTGGTCACCGTCTACATCGTGCTGGGCGTCCTGTACGAAAGCTACATCCACCCGGTGACCATCCTGTCCACCCTGCCCTCGGCCGGCGTGGGCGCCCTGCTGGCGCTGATGCTGACCGGCCATGACCTGAACCTGATCTCGCTCATCGGCATCGTGCTCTTGATCGGCATCGTCAAGAAGAACGCGATCATGATGATCGACTTCGCGCTGGAGGCGCAGCGCGGCGGGCTGTCCGCCCAGGCGGCCATCCATCAAGCCTGCCTTCAGCGCTTCCGCCCTATCATGATGACGACCCTGGCGGCCCTGCTGAGCGCCCTGCCCCTGGCATTGACCGGCGGGACGGGGGCGGAGCTGCGCCAGCCGTTGGGCATCGCCATCGTCGGCGGGCTGGTGGTTTCCCAGGTTCTCACCCTCTATTCCACCCCGGTGGTGTACCTGGCCTTTGAAAGGGTCAGGGTGTCCTTCGGGCGGCGGCGGGGCGACAGGGACGGGACGGACGCGGTGACCACCGCATCCACGCCCGTGAGTCCCATGCCCGCACGGCAAGTGGCGGAGTAGCGGGCATGGGCTTCTCTTCCCTTTTCATCCACCGTCCCGTGGCCACCGGCCTTTTGGCCGCCGGCCTGCTGCTGCTGGGCGCCGTCGCGTACCGGTCCCTGCCGGTGGCCTCGGTTCCCAGTGTCGACCTGCCCACCCTGTATGTCCGCGCCGACCTGCCAGGGGCCAGCCCGGAAACGATGGCGGCCACGGTGGCGACACCCCTGGAGCGCCAGATCGGGGTCATCGCCGGCCTCTCCGAACTGACCTCGGTGAACACGGTGGGCGGCACCACCATCGTGGCACAGTTCGACCTGACGCGGGACGTGGACAGCGCCGCGCGGGATGTGCAGGCGGCCATCACCACCGCTGGGGGCCTTCTACCCTCCAGCCTGCCGGCGCCCCCGTTCTATGTGAAGGCCAATCCCAGCGCCTTCCCCATCCTGACCCTGGCGTTGACCAGCGACACCCTGCCGGGCAGCCGGGTCTATGACTACGCCAGCACCGTGCTGGCCCAGGCATTGATGGAAATCGACGGCGTCGCCCAGGTGGAAATCGGCGGTGCGGAGAAGACGGCGATCCGCGTCCAGGCGGACCCCGGCGCCCTGGCCGGCCGCGGCCTGGGCCTGGAGGACGTGCGCCAGGCATTGACGAACGCCACGGTCAACCTGCCCAAGGGCAGCCTGGACGCGGGCGACAGAAATTTCCTGGTGGCGGCGGACGATCAGGTTTTCGACCCGGCAGCCTTTCGCGACCTGGCCATCGCCTACCGGGATGGCGCCCCGGTGCGCCTGGGCGATGTCGCGGCCGTCCAGTCGGGCACAGTGAACAACAAGCTCGCGTCCTGGTGGAACGGCCGCCCGGCCATCATCGTGCAGGTCCGCAAGCAGCCCGGGGCGGACATGGTGGCGACCGTGGACAGGATGCGCGCGGCGCTGCCCCGCCTGGCGGCCTGGCTGCCACCCTCCATAGCGCTTCACATCACGGGAGACCGCACGCGCGTGGTGCGCGCCGGCATCGGTGATCTGTACGTCACCCTGGGCCTGACCATGACCCTGGTTGTCCTGGTCATCGCGTTGTTCCTGCGCCGGCTGTGGGCGGTGGTCATTCCCGGGGCCACCATCGCCGTTTCCGTCGCGGGCGCCGTCGCGATCATGGCGGCAACGGGCTGCGGCCTGAACAACCTGACCCTGATGGCCATCACCGTGTCCATCGGCTTCCTGGTGGATGACGCCATCGTCGTCATCGAAAACATCACCCGCCTGGTGGATCAGGGTGTGGCGCCGCTGACGGCCGCCATCCGCGGCACGCGGCAGATGACCTTCACCGTGGTGTCCATCACGGCGGCGCTGCTGGCCGCCCTGATCCCGGTGGTGTTCATGGATGGGGAACTGGGCCTGTTCTTCCGGGAGTTCGGCATCACGCTGTGTGCCGCCATCCTGGTTTCGGCGGTCGTGTCCCTGAGCCTGACACCGGCGATGTGCGCCCGCCTGCTGACGCCATCGCCCAAGCCGAGCGGCACGGGAACGGGATCGGAGGCCGCCAGCCACCGATACGGGGCGGGACTGGAACGGGCGTTGCGCCATCCCCGGCTGATGCTGCTGGGCGTGGGATTGAGCGTGGCCGCCACCCTGGCACTGTTCGCGGCACTGCCCAAGGGCCTGCTGCCCAGCCAGGACACCGGCGTCATCCGTGGGGTGACCGAGGCACCGCCCGACATCTCCTTCGCCGCGATGCGCGACCGTCAGCAGGCGGTCGACGCCCTGGTGCGCGCCGATCCGGCGGTGGAGAGCGTGACCTCGTCCATCGGCGTCGGGCTGTGGAACGCGATGAATACCGGCACCCTGTCCATCACCCTGAAACCGCCGGGGAAACGCCCAGGGGAACGCGACATCTCCACCGATGCGGTGGCGGCCCGCCTGCGCCAGGTCCTGGCCCAGGTGCCGGACCTGGCGGTCTACCTGTCCGCCGTCGATGACTTCGGCGTCGGGGGCCGCATGGGCCGGGCGCGATACCAGTACACCCTGCGCGGGCCCCGGCTGGATGACCTGATGGCCGTCGCCAGCCAGGTGCGCGACCGCATGCGCGCCCTGCCGGAATTGACTGATGTCTCCACCGACCAGGAGGCCAACGGCCTGCAGGCCAACCTGGCCATCGACCGCGCCAGCGCGGCCCGCCTGGGGGTTTCCACCCAGGCTATCGACCAGACGCTGTACGACGCCTTCGGCCAGCGGCAGGTCGCGACCCTGTTCACGGAATTCGACCAGTTCAAGGTGGTGCTGGAGGCGGACCCCACCTTTCAGAAGGACCGTCAGTCCCTGACGCGGCTCTACGTGCCGTCCAACGCCGGCCCGCAGGTGCCGCTGTCGGCGGTGACGCGGCTGGACAGCGGGTATGCCCCCCTGCTGCTGAACCATGAGGGGCAGTTGCCGGCCATCACCCTGGGCTTCAACACCCGCGATGGCATCGCCATCGGCCAGGCGATCACCGCCATCGACGATGCCGTGCGATCCTTGCGCCTGCCCCCCGGCGTCACGGCGGGCTATGCGGGAACGGCCAAGGCCGCGAACCGGTCCAACGCCAACCAAGGATGGCTGCTGCTGGGCGCCGTCGTCGCGGTCTATCTGGTCCTGGGCATCCTCTATGAAAGCATCGCCCATCCCCTGACCATCCTTTCCACCCTGCCGTCCGCCGGACTGGGCGCCGTCCTGGCCCTGTGGATCACCCGGACGGAGGTGTCGGTAATCGCCATGATCGGCCTGATCCTTCTGATCGGCATCGTCATGAAGAACGCCATCATGATGGTGGATGCGGCACTGATGGCGGAACGGGTCCTGGGCCTGGCGCCGCGCGCCGCCATCGTGCGCGCGGCCACCCTGCGGTTCCGCCCCATCGTGATGACCACCCTGACGGCGGCGCTGGGCGCCCTGCCCCTGGCCTTGGGGCTGGGCACCGGCGCGGAACTGCGCCAGCCCCTGGGGATCGCGGTGGTGGGGGGCCTGCTGCTGTCCCAGGGGGTGACCTTGTACACCACCCCCGTCGTCTACCTGGCCGTGACCCGCCTGCGGGGGCGCAAAGCGGCGCTGCCCGTCCTGCAACCGGTGGCATGAGGAGGGGGGATACCATGCGCATCGCCATCGTGATCCCGGGCACGCAAGGGGACGTGCGCCCCCTGGTGGCGTTGGGGCTGGGCCTGGCCCGCCGGGGGCATAGAGCGCGCATCGTCACCGTCGACGAGTTCAAACCCCTGGTCCAGGGGGCGGGGCTGGAGTTCGGCAGGCTGTCAGGCGACCTGAAGGCCACCGCCGCCCAGCACCAGGCGGCTTTCGAGCGCGGCCAGGGCATTGCCACCATGCTGCGCACCGCCCAGCAGGTCATGCGCGCCATGGTCGCCCCCTGGGTGGCCGAGGGGCTGGCCGCCTGCCAGGACACCGACCTGGTGCTGGCCGGCGGTGGCGCCGTTCCCCTGGGCGCCTCCCTGGCGGAGGCGCTGGGCCGCCCCTTCGTCCAGGCCTATCTTCAGCCCAACGTACTGTTCGGCCATCTGCCGTCTCTCCGGCTTCCCGTTCCGGCGCGCGCCCTGCCGTCCCCGGTCAACCGATCGCTCAACCGCGTGTTGGATCTGCTGGCCTGGCAGGCGCAGCGGCCAGCCGTGAATGACGTCGTGCGGAAAGGTCTGGGCCTGAAACCCTATCCATGGATGGGTCCCAGAACACAGATGCGCACGGGGTGGCCTATCCTGTTCGGTTTCAGCCCCACCATCGTCCCGCCCTCGCCGCACTGGCGGGCGCGGGCCCGCGTGACGGGCTATTGGTCCCTGACAACGGACGCGGCGTGGACACCGCCGGCCCGGCTGGTGGACTTTCTGGCGGCTGGGCCGGCGCCACTGTACATCGGTTTTGGCAGCATGACGGACCAGCAGGCGCCGGCACGGGCGGAACTGGTGGTCCGCGCCCTGGCGCTGACCGGCCAGCGGGCGGTGCTGGCAACGGGATGGGGCGGTTTGCCCCCGGGCATCGACGCACCGGAAGACCAGTTGATGGTCATCGACGGCGCGCCGCATGACTGGCTGTTCCCCCGCGTCCGCGCCGCGGTGCATCATGGCGGTGCCGGAACCATTGCCGCCGCCGTCACCGCCGGCATTCCGTCCATCATCGTTCCCTTCCTGGGCGATCAGTTCTTCTGGGGATGGCGGGCCCGGCAACTGGGCGTCGCGCCCGCCCCCCTGTCGCGTAAGACCATGACGGCGGAGGATCTGGCGGCCGCCATCCGTTGCACGGAGGAGTCCGGTATGCGGGCCCGGGCGCGGGCGTTGGGTGACCGCATCGCGGCGGAACGGGGCGTGGACGCCGCCGTGACGGCGCTGGGCGACTGGGGCCTTCTGGCCGACGCCGCGCTGCCGGCCCTGGATGTCGCGTAGGGGGATGGGAATGCCACGCAACGTCCGCGAAGCCCTCATCCTGCTGGTTCTGCTGTTGGACGCCCTGGGCTGCGGGGTGGTCACGCCCGTGCTGCCCACCCTGGTGCTGAGCTTGTCCGGAAACGAGGCGGCGGCCGGTCGTGACATCGGCCTGCTCAACGCCACCTATGCGGCGGCCTTGTTCCTGTTCTCCCCCGTGCAGGGCCGCCTGTCGGACCGCTTTGGCCGGCGGCCCTTCATCCTGCTGGGCTTGATGGGCGGGCTGGCGCATTACGTCACGGCGGCATTGACGCCATCCCTCTGGCTGCTGTTCGCCGCACGCCTGCTGGGCGGCCTCTGCGGTGCGAACGCCGCCGCCGCCAATGCCTACATGGCGGACATCGTGCCGCCGGACCGGCGCACGGCGATGTTCAGCTGCATGGGGGCTGCCTTCGGCTTGGGATTGGGTTTGGGGCCGGGGCTGGGCGGTCTGTTGGGCGGTCTGGATCCGCGCCTTCCCTTCTGGATGGCGGCGGTATTGACCGGCACCACGGCCATCCTGGGCTGGGCCCTGCTGCCGGAAAGCCTGCAGCCCGGCGCACGGCGCCCTCTCGACTGGAGCGCCGCCAATCCCTTGGCCCCTTTGCTGTCGGGGGGACAGACCGCCACGGCCCGTGACTTGCTGGCCGGGATTTTCCTCTATGTCGCCGGGCAGACCGCCCTGCAGACCACCTGGGTTCTGTTCCTGCGCCAGAGCCTGGGATGGGGTGCGGCGGAGGTGGGCTTGTCCCTCACCGTGCTAGGCCTGGTTTGGGGAGTCGCCCAACTGGGATTGACGCCCCTGGTCACACGGTATCTGGGGGACGGCCGCGCCCTGCTGCTGGGCCTGACCATGACCATCGTGGCCTACACCTTGTATGGCTTCGTCCGGGAGGGATGGCAGCTTTACGCCGTCATGGCCGGCACCGCGGCGGCCTTCGTCACCGGCCCCACGGCGCAAGGTGTGCTGTCACGCCAAGCCCCGCCCGGCCGGCAAGGCGAACTGCAGGGCTTGGCGACCAGCATGACCAGCCTGGGCGCCATCGCGGGGCCCATCTTGGGCGGCGCCAGCTTCGGTTACCTGACGAGTCCCGAAGGGTCCATGGCCATGCCGGGTGGCGCATTCCTGGTCAGCACCGTGCTGTCCTTGATGACACTCGGTTTCGCGATCCGCGCGCTGTCGCGGGAGCGCGGTGAGGAGAGCCGCACGACTAGCGGCGATGCAGGGCAGAGGGAGATCCGGCGGGCCTCCGCCCTCGATCATAACGACAATGGGAGAGTGATCATGGCGTTTGAAGACGATGCCCCGTGCCAGGTTCTGGCCAACCTGAGCGGGCGTTATTCACTGTGGCCCTTGAACCACGCGATACCGGATGGATGGCGTGCCGTCGGCTTTTCGGGTCCAAAAGCCGATTGCATGGCCTATGTGGACAAAGTCTGGACCAACATCCTGGCCCAAGACAGGCCGGCCCCCAGCGCTTGACGCGGGCGCATCATCGCGCCGGGCAAACCGGCCGGTTCTCCCGCCGCCCGGCTGGCCCGTGGCGGCGGGTCCCCCTTATCGGTGTGCCGCGATGTAGGACGCCGCGTCACGGACGGTGATCATTTTGCGGATCGCCTCGTCCGAGATGGGGCAGCCGAATTCGCCCTCGAAGGCCAGCACCATTTCCATGGCGTCCAGGCTGTCCGCGCCCAAATCGTCCACGAAACTCATGTCATTGCTGAGCGCGTCCTCGGGAACCCCCAATTGGCGCACGACAATTCTTCTGATACGCGCAGGAATATCGTCCATTTCCAGCCCCTTTCATCATCCAGGTCAAAGTGAAGGCGTTGAAATTCACTCGATCATGAAAAGCGGCTGGTCGAATTCGACGGGCTGCCCATCCTGCACCAGGATTTGCGCCACCCGGCCGGCCCGCGGCGCGGGAATGGCGCGCCGGATGGTCATCATTTCCACCGCCATGACCGTCTGTCCCCGCCGGACCTGGGTGCCGGCCCCCTCGGCGGAGCCCAGCAGGCGCGCCACCCCGACAAAGGGGCATGTTACGGTTATCGGAAGAGCGGGTGCCGCATCGGCCCGCTCAACGGGCGCGCCATATAATGCCGGCGTGGCAAGAGCGATCCCGAGGTCGGTCGTTATCCCATCGCGACTGATCCGCAGCCGGCGATTATGCCAACTGCACTCCATCTCCCCCAAGTCCGTCTGGTGCATTAGCTCCACCATTTGGCGCACCATGGTCGAGATAACCGTCAGTTCCTGAGACGCCGCAACCCGATAGCTTTCAACCATATGTCCCCCTTGCCCGGTCTAATCCTTCCGGGATCGCTGATTTCATGGACGAAGAAAGCCAATTGACCTTTCGACACATCCCACCGCCGTTCAGACAAGGCCGTCACTATACTAAAGGATAGAGCATTATAAAAATTTATGCCCTCTCCCATAAGTAAAATTTTTGATGGCGCTGCGATATGTGATCAAATTCGACAGAAATATATAATCAATGAGGATGTCAATTTCCGGCAACACCATCATCAAAACCGCATAAAATTTTATTTTTCTGTTCCGCACACCATTAGTATTTATTTTTTTCTATATCGCACAAGCGAAAAGGGTTGAGATGAAAGATAAGCTATGTTGATATGTTAATTATGCGCCAATCTCTCGAACTCGATCTGTTGCAAACCCTGGTCGCTATCGCGGATAGCGGCAGCTTCGCCGCGGCTGCGGCGCGGGTGCATCGAACCCAGTCCGCGGTATCCATGCAAATGCGTCGGCTGGAATTGATCGCCGGCAAGCCGCTGTTCGATCGGGACGGACGTCGGGCACGCCTGACACCGACCGGGGAGACGTTGTTGGCCTATGCGCGCCGCATCCTCAATTTGCAGGATGAGGCGTTCTCGCTGCTGAATGAGGGGGAGATCGCGGGGACGGCGCGGCTGGGCATCGATGAGGTCTATGCCGACCCCTTGCTGCCCCTGATCCTGACGCATTTCGCGCGCAACCACCCCCGGGTCGAGGTGATGCTGCGGTGTGAGCCGAGCGCCATTTTACGTGACTTGGTTATGTCAAGCGATCTTGATATGGCTCTGGTGTCCAAGAAAAGCGCCACGTGGATGGATGTCGAGACTCTGCGACACGAACCCCTGGTCTGGATAGCGGCGCCCACCTTCGACCATACGGCGTCGCCCCTGCCCCTGGCCTTGCCCGAACCCGGCTGCCCCACCCGGGACCATGCCTTGAAAGCCCTGGCCCGCAGCGGGCTGGCCCATCGCGTGGCCTACAGCAGCCCGAATTTTTCCGGTCTGCTGACACCGGTGCGGGCGGGCCTGGCGGTCACGGTCGTCGCGCAATTCAGCGCCCCGCAGGACTTGCGCATCCTGGAGGAGGGGCACGGCTTCCCCCGTCTGCCGAACATAGAAATCGGCCTGTTGCGCGCACAAAACCGGGGAAGCCGGCCGACGCCTTGGCCGAGTGCATCACCGGCAACATAGAGCCCCCGGTATGGTGGCCGGAACCCCGGCGCCGCGCCGCGCCTCCCCCGTTTTCATGGATGCCCTATGCAACCCGGAAGACTGAAAATGGTGGCCGACCTGCTGTGGGGCGGCGGTGTCGCCGCCGCGCTGTTGGCCAAAGGGCTGTGCCAGCGGCTGCCTGCCGTCTCGACGGAGGAACGGCTGGCGAGCCTGCCCACCCGCGGTTTGCCGATCACGCACCCGGTGACGATCCATTGGAACAAATACCAGGCTCCCTTCATCGAGGCGGAGACGGACGAGGATTTGGCGGTGGCGCTGGGCCTGGTCCATGCCCACCTGCGCCTGGGGCAGATCGAGATCATGCGCCGCGCCGCGTTCGGGCGCGTGGCGGAAATGATCGGCCCCCTGGGCGTTGAAATCGACCGGTCCCTGCGGCTGCTGGACGTCGGTCGCGCCGTGCCCAAGATCGCCGCGGCCCTGGCCCCGGACAACCGGCGCTGGATAGAAGGTTTCGTGGCGGGGCTGAACCATTATCTCTCTCACGCCCCCAGCCTGCCTCCGGAGTTCGCCGTGCTGGGCCTCAAGCCCGAACCCTGGACACTGGAAGACCTGCTGACCCTGATGCGCTTCAACTCAGCCGATATCAGCTGGCTGATCTGGGTGCGCCTGCTGCCCGTCAGGGCACGGATGCCGCAGGGGGATTGGCGCCAACTGTGGCTGCGGCTGTTGGCGGGCGGCGCCCCGCCGTCGCTGGCGGGGGCGACCAGCGGCCGAATGGAACGCGCCATGGCGGAGACGGCGCTGGCGGCCGCCACCCGGAGCGGCAGTAATTCCCTGGCGGTGGCCGCCGGCCGCAGCAGCAACGGCGGGGCCATGATCGCCAGCGACCCGCACCTGCCCCTGGGCCTGCCCAACCCCTGGCTGGCGGCGGGGTTCAAGTCCCCCTCCTATAACGCCGTGGGCCTGATGATGCCGGGCCTGCCTTTCGTGGCGCTGGGCCGCAACCCCTGGATGGCCTGGGGTGGAACCAGCCTGCACGCGCAGGGAAGCGATCTGGTGGATGTCAGCGGCCTGCCCGCCACCGAATTCCGCGATCGCCCGGTGACGGTCCGCGTGCGGGGCGGTCGGCCGCGGCGGTTGCGCCTCAGGGAAAGCCCGCTGGGCCCGGTGGTGTCGGACGGCCCGTTGATGGCCAATTCCCAAGCCACGGCATTGCGGTGGATGGGTCACCGGCCCAGCGACGAGATCGGCGCCATGATGGCGGTGGCCCGCGCCCGGGACTGGGACGGATTCCGCACGGCGCTGTCCGGCTTCGCCGTGTCGGGGCTGAACATGGTGTATGCCGGGAGCGACGGCCGGGTGGGGCACTTCCTGGCCGCCCATCTGCCCCGCCGGCGGGCTGAACGGCCTGCGGATCTGATCATCCCGCCGGACGCGGCCGACCATTGGCACGATGTCGTGGATGGCCAGCGGTTGCCAATGCGGGTCGATCCCGCCGACGGCGTGATCGTTTCCGCGAACGACGCCCCTGACACAGCACAAGGTGCCGCCCCGGACGCGGGCGCCTTCCCCATCGGCTTCTTTTTCGCGCCCCCGGACCGCGTCACCCGCATTCAACAGTTGCTCGGCGCGCACGCCCTGTTGTCCTCCCAGGATCTGCAACGGGTTCAGGGCGACGTGGTCGTACCCGGCGCCCTCGCCCTCCGCGACCTGTTGCTGGCGCACGCCCCCCAGGCCCCCGCACACCAGTCGGTGCACGCCCTGGTGGATACGCTGAGGCAATGGGACGGCAGCTATGACCAGCGGCAACCGGGGGCCTTGGCCTTCGAACTGGTGTTGGCGGGCGTGGCCAGGGAATTGGGCAGGGCACGCCTGGTGAAACCTTACCAGATCATCTGGCATGCCCAGTCCCTGTTGCTGGAGGATTTCCAGCGGGCGGACCCGGCGGCGCTGCGTCGCGGGGTGGAACGGTCCCTCACACGGGCGGCGCGCACGCTGGCCCGGCTGGGGACGTGGGGACGCTTCCATCAGTTCCGGCTGCAGCATCCCTTTGGGCGTCTGCCCCTGGTGGGCCGGCGCTTCCGCCTGCCGCCCTTCCCGGCGGATGGGGGCAACAACTCCGTCTACAAGGCGGGGCACGCGATCAGCGACAAACCCCATGGCGTCAGTTTCGGATCCTGCGCCCGGCACATATCCGAACTCAAGGACGCGGACGCCAACCGCTTCGTACTGCTGGGCGGGCAGGATGGCTGGCTGGGCAGCGCCAATTATGCCGACCAGATCGACCTTTGGCGGCAGGGCGGCTATATGACCCTGCCCCTGCGCCCGGAAACGGCGCGCGCGGCCTTCCCGCACAAGACATATTTGCGGCCCCGGTCGCCGGATGAAGCGCCGTCCGCCGCAACGCGTCGCCCAGACCGACCTTTCTAAGGATGCAGATAAACGAAGCCCAGCCCCTGGAGGCGGGCGACCTCGGCCACGCCGCTGGGCACGACATCCTCCGCCTTCACGCCGTAGAGATCGGACGGTGACAGTTTCATCCCCTCCAGCGTGTTGCGGCAGATCAGGAAGCGAACGCCCTTCCCGCGCAGCAGATCGAGCTGCCGAGCCAGATCCGGGTCCTGCTGGGCCATGACGAACAGTTGCACGCCAGCGGCGAAGTTGACCACGCGGATCTCGACCTTGCCATCCGTGGCGGCGATGTGATTGCCGATATGATGGAGCAGACGCTGGAAATAGGCCTTGTTGTCCGGCCAACCGCCATCGTTCTGATAGACGACCTTTTGGAAGGTGTAATAGGGGCCGGCGGCCTCACCCCTATCCTGCCCCTGCATACAGCCCGTCGTGATCGCCGGGAGACCCACCGAGAACAGGATGAGGCCAAACCGGGCCGCCGAACTCCGAAAATTCCGCAAGGGCTTCTTCCTTTCCTGACACGCTTTCCTGCCACGGGGTGTTCGGCGCCACCCCGCGGCACATCACGAACCTACTCGGCCCGCCGGCGGGCCGCCGCGCCATCAGCCTCCGACAGTTCAAGCCACATGGCGTTCAGGACGGAAAAGGCGCACGCCAAGCCCAGCCCCAGAATCCAGCTAAAGTACCACATCGCTTCGCTCCTCCTTCAGCAATCAGTAGAACGCGCCGCCATCGGTGGTGATGTCCCGGGCCCGGACGGGGCCGCGCAGCACGCGGAAAACCCAGGCGGTGTAAGCCAGGATCAACGGCATGAAGATGAGCGCCGCCACCAGCATGATCCGCAGCGTCGTGGGCGAGGACGAGGCGTCCCACACCGTCAGGCTGGACGCGGGATCGCTGACCGACGGCAACAGGAAAGGGAAGACGCTGACGCCCACCGTGCCCACCACCCCGGCCACCGCCAGGGAAGAGGTGATGAAGGCCAGGCCCGCACGGCCGGCGCGGACGAGGCCCCAAGTGGCCAGGGCGCCGGCATAGCCCAGGGCCGGCACGGCGACGCTGATGGGGAAGCGGTGGTAGTTTTCCAGCCAGGCGCCAGGGGCGCGCGCCACCGACTTCATGAGCGGGTTGGAGGGCCCATCGGGCGCCAGCGCGCTGGTGATGGCGTAGCCGTCGATGCCCGCCGCAATCCAGGCCCCCGCCAGGCTGAACAACGCCAGCAGCAGGATAACGGCCCAGGGCACGACACCCCGCGCCCGCGCCGCGATTTCCCCGTCCGTCTTCACCGCCAGATAAACCGCGCCATGCATGACCACCATGGCCAGGCTGACGAAGCCACACAGCAGGGCGAAGGGGTTGAGCAGGTCGAAGAAGCCCCCGGTGTAAGTGACGCGCAGGTCGGTGTCGAAGTGGAAGGGCACGCCCTGCAGCACATTGCCGAAGGCGACACCGAACACCACGGCCGGCACCACCCCGCCCACCACCAGCGCCGTATCCCAGGCGCGGCGCCAGGCGGTCCCGTCCAGCTTGGACCGGAACTTGAAGCCCACCGGCCGCAGGATCAGGGCGCACAGCACCAGGAACATGGCGATGTAAAAGCCGGAAAAGGCCGTGGCGTAGAGCGCCGGCCAGGCGGCGAACACGGCGCCACCACCCAGGATCAGCCACACCTGGTTGCCTTCCCACACCGGCCCCACGGTGTTGATCATGACCCGGCGGTCAAGGTCGGTCCGCCCGAGGATGGGCAGCAGGGCCGCGACACCCAAATCGAAGCCGTCCATGATGGCGAAGCCGATCAGGAGGACGCCCAGCAAGGCCCACCACAGCAGGCGCAAGGTTTCATAGTCCAACATGGCATTCTTCCTTATTCACCGGCTGTGACGACGGCATGAAGGGGCGCTGGCGGCACCGGTGCGGGTGCCAGCGGCCCATGACGGATGACCTTGACCATCAGGTACAGTTCGATGACCGCCAACGCGCTGTAGAACAGGATGAAGCCGCTCAGGCTGAACCAGACATTGGAAGCCGGCACGTTGGACACCGACAGGAAGGTCGGCAGGATGCCGTCGATGGTCCATGGCTGGCGTCCGCCTTCCGCCACGTACCAACCCAACTCCCCCGCCACCCAGGGCAGCGGCAGGGCGGCGGCGGCGACCTTGAGGAACAAGGGGTGCTCCAACCGCCGGCGGGCCGACAGCACGAAGGCGGTGGCGAACAGGGCGATGAAGAAGAAGCCCAGCCCCACCATGACGCGAAAGGACCAGAACAACGGCGCCACCCTCGGAACGGTGTCGCGGGCCGCCGCCGCCACCTGGGCATCGGTGGCATCGATCACCAGGGGGGTGTAGCGCTTCAGCAGCAGGGCGTATCCCAGGTCCTGCACATGGGCGTCGAAGGTGGCGCGGGCATCCGCGTCGCCGCGATCCTGGCGCAGGCGCTGCATCGCCCCATACGCCAGCATGCCGCTGCGGATGCGGCCCTGCGCCACCTCGACCAGTTGGTTGATGCCCATGACCGGCTCGCTGATCGACCGGGTGGCGATCAGGCCCATGACGTAGGGGATGCGGACGGCATAGTTGGTGCGGTGCCCTTCCTGGTCAGGGAAGCCGATGACGGTGAAGGACGCCGGCGCCGGCTCCGTCTCCCACATGGCTTCGATGGCGGCCAGTTTCATGCGCTGGTTCTGCCCGGCGGTATATCCGCTTTCATCCCCTAGCACGACCACGGATAGCGACGCGGCCAGGCCAAAGCTGGCGGCGACGGTCATGGAACGACGGGCCAAAGCCTTGTGTCGCCCCCGCAACAGGTAGAGCGCGCTGACCGCCAGCACGAACACGGCCCCGGTGACATAGCCGGCGCTGACCGTATGCACGAACTTGTCCTGGGCGACGGGGTTGAAGATGACATCGGCGAAGTTCGCCACCTCCATCCGCATGGTGTCGGTGTTGAAGGTGGCCCCCACCGGATGCTGCATCCAGCCGTTGGCGATCAGTATCCAGAGCGCGCTGAAGTTGCTGCCTAGGGCCACCAGCCAGGTAACGACCAGGTGCCCCACGGCGGACAACCTGTTCCAGCCGAAGAAGAAGAGGCCGATGAACGTCGCCTCCAGGAAGAAGGCCATCAGGCCCTCGATGGCCAGCGGCGCGCCAAAGATGTCCCCCACATAATGGGAGTAATAGGCCCAGTTGGTGCCGAACTGGAATTCCATGGTGATGCCGGTGGCCACCCCCATGGCGAAGTTGATGCCGAACAGCAGGCCCCAGAACTTGGTCATGTCGCGCCAGATGGTCCGGCCCGTCATGACATAGACGCTTTCCATGATGGCCAGCAGCAGGGACAGGCCCAGGGTCAGCGGGATGAACAGGAAATGGTACATGGCTGTCAGCCCGAATTGCAGGCGTGACAGCGAGACGACATCGATGTCGGTCATCATAGTCCCTCGTCCTTGCGCATGGCCGGCGAGGCATCGAACAATGCCGATCCCACCGCGCTGGGTGTGACCGTCGGCCTATGCGGCGGTGAGAAAAACAGAAAGAACAGCGCGACCATCAAAGCCAGCTTGAGCGCGGTGAACATCAGCACCCGCTTCAGCAATATCCGCCCCGTCAGTGGGGCCGGTGCCATTTGCCGGGCCATAGGTGTTTCCTTTCGATTGGAACCCGGCGCCCGTCAGGCTGCCGGACCGCGGGCCGCGGTCCGGCCGGCGAACTGGTCGAACGCCTCCAGCGCCTGGGCCGCATACATGACCGAGGGGCCGGCGCCCATGTAGATCGCCATGCCCATGGTCTCCAGCACCTCATCCCGGCTGGCGCCCTGGCGGTGCGCCGCTTCGGCATGAAAGCCGACGCAGCCGTCGCACCGAGTGGCGACGGCGATGGCCAGCGCGATCAGTTCCTTGGTCTTGGTGTCCAGCGCACGGGCTTCCAACGCCGACCGCGCCATGGCGGAGAAGGACTTCATCACCTCGGGCGACCCGCCCCGCAGCTCGCGGATGGCGCCGGTCAGGGTGTCCGTAAGGTCGGGCCAGTCATGATACATGCTCTATCACTCCCAAAGTCTCATCAATTCAAAGAGGTACGCGGTGTGGGCGCGGCGGTGTCGCCGACCTGGGCGGCCTCCTGGGCGGCCCAGTGCCGCCAATCGCCGCCCATGGCCACGTATAGGCCGATCACATCGGCCCACCGGCGACCCAGGACGGCGGCGCGCTGGGCGCGGGCCAGGTTCCAGTCCCGCTCCGCCGCCAGCAGCGCCAAACGGTTGACGGCGCCCCGGTCGAAGGCGGCCCGCATCCTGTTGCGCTGCTCCGCCGCCGCCGCCAGGGCGTGCTCGGCGCTGGCCAGGGCGTCGCCGTCGTGGCTGAGCGCCATGAGGATGTCGCCCACCTGCTGGAACGCGGTCAGCACCGTCTGGCGATAATCAGCGGCGCTGGCCTCATAATCGGTCTGGGCGGCATGGCGCGCGGCGTTCAGCGCGCCGCCATGGAACAGGGGCGCGACCACGCCCGCCGCCACCCCGCCCTGGGTGGAATTGCTGCTCCAGAACAGGGCCGTGCTGGCGGCCGCCTGCTCCAGGCCGGCGGTCAGTTGCAGACGGGGGAACATGTTGGCGGTGGCCACGCCCACGGCGGCGCTGGCGGCGTGCAGATCCGCCTCCGCCGCCATGATGTCAGGCCGCTGCCGCACCAGTTGCGACGGCAGGCTGAGCGGTAGCTCCGCCGGCACCGCCAAGTCCGCCAGGCTGAGCGGCGGGGACCGCCAGTCGGCCGGCGCCATGCCGGCCAGCACCGCCAGGGCATTCTGGGCGGCGGCCGCGCGTTGCCGCAAATCGGGCAGCAGCGCCTCGTCCTGCGCCAGGCGGGCCTCGGCGGCGGTCACCGCCGTCCCGGGCAAGGCGCCGGCCGCAAGCCCGGCCCGCGCCGCCACCAGCGCCTCGCGGTCGGCATCAATCGCGGCGGCGGTCGCCTGGGCGGCGTCGGACGCGGCGGCGAGGGTGACGGCCTGCACCGCCGTGTTGCCCGTCACCATGACGTAGGCGGCGGCGGTGCGGTATGCCGCCGCCTCTACCTTGGAGTCATCCGCCTCCACCTGCCGGCGGTCGCCACCGAACAGATCCAGGCTGTAGCTGATGGTCGCCCCCACCGAATAGAGGTAGAAGACGGGGGAATGTCCCTGCATGCCGAAGGTGACCAGGTTGACGCGCTTGCGGGCGACGCCGCCCTCCAGGTCAACCTGGGGCCAGAAACGCCCGGCCGACGCGTTCGCGATTTCCTGCACGCCCCGCAGCCGGGCCTTCGCCGCCACCAGCGTCAGGTTATCGCTGGCCGCCTTGTCGATGATGGCATCCAGGGTGGGTGATCCGAAACCGCGCCACCACGCTGCCCCGACCGCCGTGCCAAACTTGACGGGGGCCTGCGCGGGCGACGGGGTATAGGCGGTCGTGGCGGGGGCGTCCGGCTGGCGGAAGTCAGGCCCGACCGCGCAGCCCGCCAGGACCAGGCAAAGGCCGGGGATCAGAAGGGATCGGCGGGCGGTGGGGCGCATTGGGTCTTCCTCCCGACAGCTCAGTGGAAGGCGCAGCCGGGCTTGACCCCCAGGCGCTTCAGGATCAAGGCGGCGGGACAGAAGCCGGTGAAACCCGCCTGCAGCATGTTGGCGCCGACGAAGGCCGTCAGCAGCAGCCAATAGGGGCTGACCAGCCACCCCAGGAGGAGGCTGAGCAGCACCATGAAGCCGGCGAAAGAGAGGATGGAGCGGTCGATGTTCATGGGGGACACTCCTGGGAAAGGGGTTACTCAGCCGGCTTCATCTTGTGGATGTTCAGCCGGTTCAAAACGAAGCGTTCGAAGAAAGGCTCGCTGGTGCCGCGGCGGACCTTGCCGATGAAGTATTTCTCGAAGGCGACCTTGGCCACGTGCACCCATTTGCCTTCGGAGGACCAGTTGACGTTGCGTGGGGGGATTTGTGGCTGAGCCACGAAGGCGACACCGCGATCGCCGAAATCGGCCAGGCAAATGGCATGCAGCGTCGGCTTCCACCGCACCGCCTCGCCCCGCAGCAGGGCGCCGATGTTGTGCGCCGTCGCCGTCACCATGGATTCGATCATGAAACCCGTCTTGGGCACGCCCACCGGCACGGGCGTCGGCCCGATGGGCGGGATGGCGACACAGACGCCGACGGCGAAGACGTTGGGAAACGCGGGATTGCGCTGGAATTCGTCGGTGAGGACGAAGCCGCGGGGATTGACCAGCCCCTCCAGCCCGCGAACCGCCCCCACACCGCGAAAGGCCGGCAGCAGCATGGAATAGGCATGGGGCAGGGTATGGGTGGCGACGACCGCGCCGCCCTGCCCCACCTCCTCCACCGTCAGGGTGTCGGGGCCGACCCCGGTCACCCGGGCGCTGGTGATCCACTTGATGTGCCGCTGGCGCAGTTCGTGTTCCAGCGTGCTCTTGGTGTCACCCACCCCGTCCAGGCCCAGATGGCCGATATAGGGTTCCGACGTCACGAAGGTCATGGGTACCCGGTCGCGCAGACCGCGGCGGCGCAGTTCGGTGTCCACCACCATGGCGAATTCATAGGCCGGGCCGAAGCAGGAGGCGCCCTGCGCCGCGCCAACGACGACGGGCCCCGGCTTTTCACAAAAGCGGTTGAAGGCGGCGTAAGCCTGCTGGGCGTGGCCGACCTGGCAGATGGATTGCGTGTGGTGGTCGGGACCGAAGCCGGGGATTTCATCGAAGGCCAGGTCGGGCCCGGTGGCGACGATCAGATAGTCGTAGGACAACGACTGGCCATCCTCCAACTCAACCCGATTTTCGGCCGGATGGACGCGACGGGCCCCGGCCGTCTCGAATCCGATCTTCTTCTGTGCCATGACCGGCTGCAGGTCGACCTCGATATCGGCTCGGTCGCGCCACCCCACGGCCACCCAGGGGTTCGATGGCACGAAGTGATAATGCCGCCCCTGGCCCACCAGGGTCACCCTGTCCTCCGCGCGCAGTTCCTGGGCGACCTCATAGGCCATCAGCGTACCGCTGAGGCCCGCGCCCATGATCACAATGTTCGCCATGCATCCTTCCTCCCGATACCCCCATGGCGACGCCTGCGCCGGGTCAATGGGGGACGGCCTGATGTCGTTCATGCTGGCACCGTCGAAGTACCGCCCAGCAGCGCCACCGCGCGTATCCGGGCAATGACCTGGCGCAACCTGGATCGACGGCGGCGTTCGAAGGCCCTTGCCGAACGCTGATGGGGTTGTTATATTCGCGTTATCGAATATACGCAACTACGAAGATTTATACGTTCAGGCGTCCGGTCATTGCCTAGCGGGGCCGCCCTCTGGCAAGCAGAAGGCCCCAGGCCCATTCGTCACCAGGAACACCCCGATGACCTTAGACGCCCAGTTGATGTCCGAAGCGGCGGAACAGGCCGCCGAGTTGCTGAAGTCGCTGGCCCACCGCACGCGCCTCCTCATCGTCTGCCAGCTGGTGGGCGGGGAACGGTCGGTGGGTGAGTTGGCGGACTTTCTCGGCATCCGGGATTCCACGGTGTCCCAGCACCTGGCGCTTCTGCGGCGCGAGGGGCTGGTGGGCGCCCGCCGCGACGGACAGACCATTTGGTATTCCATCACCAGCGAACCTGCCCGTCAGGTGCTGGAGGTGCTGTACCGCCACTACTGTCCCCCCAACCCCGCGTGTGAGCCGCCCCGGCCTGATTGATTCCTGGGCGGGCGCGCTTCTTCAGGAATCCCCGTCATGATCGCCCGCGACGCCTATCTTGACCTTGACCCCGTCACCGCCCACGGCCTGGTCCGAGATGGCCACGCCATCCTGATCGACATCCGCGAGGCGGGTGAACACGCCCTTGAGCGCATTCCGGGCGCCGCGCTGTATCCTCTGTCCAGCTTCACCCCCGACGCCCTGCCCCAGGGCGGACCCGCCGTCATCCTGCACTGCGGCTCCGGCAAGCGGTCCGCCACCGCCATGGCCAAGTGCCGTGCTGCCGGCGTGCCGTGCTACGGCCATGTCGAGGGCGGCATCATGGCCTGGAAGGCTGCCGGCCTGCCCACCGCGCGCTGACCGTTCCACACCAATCCCGAAGGACGGCCCCATGCGCGCGCCCCTCACCTTGGCCATCGCTCCCCTGGCCCTTGTCCTGGCCTGCGCGGCGGTGTCCGCCCCGGCCATGGCCGCGGAACCCGCCCTTCACGGCGATGCCCCCATGACCGTGGCGCTGACCACCATCGTGGACCAGCGGCCGGTCGCCGCGACCATCGAAGGCACGAAGACCGTCCCGGCCCGGGTCCGGAGCGGCGGCACGGTGGCCAGCCTTACGGTCCGCGAAGGGGACACGGTCACCGCGGGCCAAGTGCTGGCCGTCCTGAAGGACGCCAAGCTGCTGGCACAGAAGACCGGCGCCGACGCGCGGGTGGAGGAGGCGAAGGCGCGGCTGGCGCAGGCCCGTCAGGACGTGGCGCGCAACCAGCCGCTGGTCGGACAAGGGGTCACCAGCCAAGCCCAGCTCGAAGCCCTGCAGACGGCGGCCTCCGCCGCGGCCGAGGCCCTGCGTGCGGCGGAAGCCGAACGGGGAGTCCTGACCCAGCGTGTGACCGAAACCCAGGTGCTGGCCCCCACGGCGGGCCGGGTCGTGCATATCGCGGTCACCACCGGCACGGAGATGATGGCCGGCGAGGCGCTGGCGCAGGTCGCCACCGATCCGCTGGTCGTCCGCCTGCGCCTGCCCCAAAGCGCCGGCATCCCCCTGAAGGCCGGGGATTTGGTTCGCGTGGACGATATCGCCGCCACCGGCCCGGTCACCGCCACTGTCAGCCTGGTTTATCCCCAGGTCGAGGACGGGGCGGTGGTGATCGACGCCGCCGCCCCGGGTCTGGCGGGCGCCTTCATCGGCGGGTTGGTGCGGGCCTGGGTGCCGGACGGACACCGCCAAGGCATCCTGCTTCCCGCCGACTATCTCATCACCCGCTTCGGTATGGATTACGCCCACCTGCGCGATGGCGGGGGGCATGTCAGCGAGGTGCCGGTGCAACGCGGCGCGCTTCATCCCACTGCGGCGGGCCAAATGGCCCTGGTCGAGGTGCTGTCCGGCCTGCATGCCGGCGACGTGGTGGTGAAGCCATGACGGGTGACGCCATTCCGCTGGGCCTTTCGGGTCGCCTGACCCGCGCGACCCTGCATTCGCCGCTGACGCCCCTGTTCCTGCTGGCGGCGCTGGCGGTCGGTCTGCTGGCGCTGCTGACCATCCCCCGGGAGGAGGAGCCGCAGATCAGCGTGCCCATGGTGGATGTCATCGTGGACGCCGACGGCCTGCGCGCCCAGGACGCGGCGGAGCATTTGACCCTGCCCCTGGAAGCCATCGTCAAGGGCATCAACGGGGTGGAGCACGTCTACAGCCAGACACGCGACGACCAGGTCATGGTCACCGCCCGCTTCAAGGTCGGCACCAGCGAGGACGACGCCGTGCTGCGCGTGCATGAGCGCATCCGCGGCAACTATGACCGGCTGCCGGTGGGCACGCCCGAGCCGCTGATCGTGAAGCACGGCATCAACGACGTGGCCATCGTCACCTTGACCCTGACGCCCAAGCCGGACCCGGCCGCCCACGGGGCCAGCCACGGGGCCAGCCGCTGGAACGACGCGGCGCTGTATGACCTGGCGGAGAAGTTGCGCCTGGAACTGGTGAAGGTGGATGACATCGGCCTGACCTACCTGGCCGGTGGGGCACCCGGGCAAGTCCGGGTGGAGCCGGACCTGGACCGTCTAGCGCAGAACCATGTCACCCTGGAGGAACTGGCGGCTCGCCTGCGCGCCGCCAACGGCAGTGGCCTGGCCGGTGCCGTGCGGGATGCGGGCGTGCAGCGCGACGTCGTGACCGGGCACAGCCTGGTGGGCGTGCCCGACATCGGCCAACTGCTGCTGACCACCCGCGACGGCCGGCCCATCTATGTGCGCGACGTCGCGCGCGTGGTGGTGGGCCCGGCGGACGCGGAGCATCGCGTCTGGGACCTGTCGCGGGCGGCGGGCCCCAATGGTGCCCCCAATGGCGCATCGGATGGCGCCTGGCAGCAGACCCCGGCCGTCACCCTGGCCCTGGCCAAGCGCGCCGGCGCCAACGCGGTGGTGGTTTCCCAGGCCATCCTGGAGCGGGTGGAACAGCTGAAGGGTAGCCTGATCCCCGATGACGTGACCGTGCGCGTCACCCGCGACTATGGCGAGACGGCCAACGAGAAGGCCAACGAGCTGCTGCTGCACCTGGGCATCGCCACATTGTCCATCGTCGTGCTGATCCGCCTGGCCATCGGCTGGCGCGAGGCGGTGGTGACGCTGGTCGTCATCCCCGTGACCATCCTGCTGACCCTCTTCGCGGCGGAACTGATGGGCTACACCATCAACCGCGTCAGCCTGTTCGCCCTGATCTTCGCCATCGGCATCCTGGTGGACGATGCCATCGTGGTGGTGGAGAACATCGCCCGCCATTGGGCCATGCGCGACGGCCGCGACCGGGCGCGGGCCACCATCGACGCGGTGGCGGAGGTGGGGAACCCCACCATCGTCGCCACCCTGACGGTGGTGACGGCCCTGCTGCCCATGCTGTTCGTCTCCGGCCTCATGGGGCCCTACATGGCGCCCATTCCGGCCAACGCCTCAGCCGCCATGGTGTTTTCCTTCTTCGTCGCCATGGTCATCGCCCCCTGGTTGATGCTGCGCCTGGCGCGCTGGCGCCGGGGCAAGGGGGAGGACGGGCACGCCCACGGCGATCACGCCGATGGCGGGAAGCTGGGCCGGATGTACCTGCGCCTGGCCGCACCCGTGGTTGCCAACCGGCGGCGGGCGGGCTTCTTCCTGGTCGCCGTGGGCGTGGCCACGGTGCTGGCGTGCGGCCTGTTCGCCACCAAGGGCGTGACGGTCAAGCTGCTGCCCTTCGACAACAAGTCGGAATTGGACGTGGTGCTGGATCTGCCCCGGGGCGCCACGCTGGAGGATACGGAGCGCAGCCTGCAAGCCATCGCCGCCGTGGCGGGCGCCCTGCCCGAGGTGCGGTCGCAGCAGATTTACGCCGGCACGGCGGCGCCCTTCAACTTCAACGGCCTGGTCCGCCACTATTACATGCGCCAGGCGCCCGAACTGGGCGAACTGCAGGTGAACTTGGCGCCCAAGGGCGACCGGGCGCGCAGCAGCCACGCCATCGCCCTGGAGCTGCGTCGGCGGCTGGCGGGCGTGTCCCTGCCCGCCGGCGCCGTTGCCAAGGTGGTGGAGGTGCCGCCAGGGCCGCCGGTCATGGCCACCCTGCTGGCGGAAATCTATGGCCCCGATGCCGCCACCCGCCGGGCGGTGGCGGAAAAGGTGAAGGGCCTGTTCGCCCAGGTGCCCTATATCGTCGACATCGACAATTCCTATGGCAAGCCCCAGCCGCGCCTGCACGTCGTCATCGACCGCGACAAGCTGGACTATTACGGCGTCGATGAGGGGGGCGTGCGCGACAGCCTGCGCCACCTGCTGGGCGGCATGCCCCTGGGCTATGTCCGCCGGGGGGATGAGCGGCGGCCCCAGGAACTGGTGGTCGCCCTGCCCAAGGCCGACCGCGCCTGGACGGCGCGGCTGCTGGCCACCCCCGTCGCGGCGACCCGGCATGCGGGTGCCGCGGGCGTTGTGGCGCTGGACCAAGTGATTCATGTGGAAAGCGAGGCGGGGCCGCCCGCCCTGTACCGCCGCGACGGCCATTATGCGGACATGGTCACAGCGGAACTGGCCGGGGCGTTCGAGGCGCCGATCTACGGCATCTTCGCCGTGGACGACGCCATCCGCGCCGCCGACTGGGGCGCGCTGCCCCCGCCCGCCATCGCCTTTCACGGCCAGCCGACCGACGAGACCAAGCCCACCCTGCTGTGGGATGGGGAGTGGGAAATCACCTACGTCACCTTCCGCGACATGGGGGCGGCCTTCGGCGTGGCCATCCTGGGCATCTATATCTTGGTGGTGGCGCAGTTCGGCAGCTTCCGCCTGCCGCTGGTCATCCTGACCCCCGTCCCCCTGACCCTGATCGGCATCGTGCTGGGGCATTGGCTGTTCGGCGCGCCCTTCACCGCCACGTCGATGATCGGCTTCATCGCGCTGGCCGGCATCATCGTGCGCAATTCCATCCTGCTGGTGGATTTCATCCGCCACGGGTCGGCGCGGGCGGCGGAAACGGGCCAACCCTTGCGCGCCATCCTGCTGCAGGCCGGGGCGGTGCGCTTCAAGCCCATCCTGCTGACGGCGCTGTCCGCCATGATCGGCGCCCTGACCATCCTGCTGGACCCCATTTTCCAGGGGCTGGCGATATCCCTGCTGTTCGGCCTCGCCTCCTCCACCCTGCTGACGGTGCTGGTCATCCCCGCCATTTACGTGGTCCTGCGCGACGCGGACAAGGTGCCAACCCCGAAGCCGTCCGCATGAGCGGGCGGCCTTAACGCCCGTCACGGCCGTGGCCGGAAAGCCTGGATGATGGCGGGGTCGGTATCGATGCGGCCGGCGCCGATCAAATCCAGGCAGTAGGGCACGGCGGCGAAGACGGCCATCAGGCAGACATCGATGGCCGCCGGCTTGCCGGGAAGGTTGATGATCAGGGTGCACCCCCGGGTGCCGGCCGTCTGGCGCGACAGGATGGCGGTGGGCACGTCGCGCAGGCTGGCCAGGCGCATGGCTTCACCGAAGCCCGGCAGTTCCTTGTCCATCACCTGGCGCATGGCCTCATGCGTGAGATCGCGGGGGACGGGCCGGTCCCGCCCGTGGTCAGCACCAGATCGGTCCCCCGGTCGCACAGGTCGATTAGCGCGTCGCGCACGCTGTCCAGCCCATCGGGGATGACGCGGCGCACGGGCGTCCACGGCGTCGTCACGGCGCGGCGCAGCCATTCCTCGATGGCGGGCCCGCCCCGGTCGACGTAGTCCCCCGGCTGGCGCGATCCGAAATCGTCAGGATGCCGATATGAACCACCTCACCCTCCCCTAAAATCGCCCGCCCCCAAGGTCATCCACCCAGGGCCGACATGGCGCGGGCCACGGCCGGGCGGCCGCCGGGCCCGATGTGGAAATCATGGCCGCGCGGTTTGGCGGCCAGGCCGGCGGCGATGGCGGCGTGCAGCGCCGCGTCACCCTCGGACCCGCGCAGCGGCGCCCGCAGATCGACCCGGTCCTCCTGCCCCAGGCAGGTGTAGAGAACCCCGGTGGCGCTGACCCGCACCCGGTTGCAGTTCTCGCAGAAGGAATGGCTGAGCGGGGTGATGAAGCCGATGCGGCCCCCGGTTTCGGCCACGCGGACGTATCGGGCGGGGCCGCCCGTGCGCTCCACCGTATCGGCCAGGGTCCACCGCGTCTCGATCTCGCGCCGCAGTTGGTCCAGCGGCAGATACTGGTCCGTGCGGTCCACGCCCACGTCGCCCAGCGGCATGGTCTCGATCAGCGTCAGGTCCATGCCGCGGCCGTGGGCGAAGGCGATCAGGTCATGGATTTCCTCCCCGGTGGTTCCCCGCAGCGCCACGGCGTTCAGCTTCACCCGCAAGCCGGCCTCCAGCGCCGCGCGCAGGCCGTCCATGACCGTGCCCAACTGCCCACCGCGGGTCAGGACGCGATAGCGGGCGGGGTCCAGCGTATCCAGCGAAACGTTGACCCGGCGGACACCGGCCCGCGTCAGCGCGTCGGCATGGCGGGCCAATTGCGTGCCGTTGGTGGTCAGGGTCAACTCCCGCAAGGCGCCATCGCGCAGGTGCCGCGACAGCCCCGCCACCAGGTCCATCACCCCCCGGCGCACCAGCGGCTCGCCCCCCGTCAGGCGCAGCTTGGTCACGCCCAGGCTGACGAAGGCGGAGGCCAGGCGGTCCAGTTCCTCCAGCGACAGCAGCTCCGCCCGGGGGACGAAGGCCGTGTCCTCCGCCATGCAATAGACGCAGCGGAGGTCGCAACGGTCCGTCACCGACAGGCGTAGATAGCTGATACGGCGGCCGAAGGTGTCGACCAGGCCGCAATGGCTGGTCATGCCTCCCCCGCTCATGCCTCGCCCGCTCATGCCTCGCCCTCTGGCAGCATCTTCATCAGGATGGCGCGCACCGCCGCCAGGCCGGGGTCCTCCGCCCGGCTCATGATGCCGATGAGCTGGGTCCACAGGTCATCGGACGCGGTGTCCAGGAAATGGCGCACGCAGAGGGACAGCACCGCCGCCGGGGGCTGGCCGCTGGCCGACGCCCACGCGTCCACCCGCCCGCAAAGGGCCGCGTCGTCCAGGGCCCGCAGCACGCCGTCGGCCACCACCGGGTCATCCAGGGACGCGATCAAATTACCAAACATGACCGCCCCCTTCACTGCACAAGGGGCGTGGCCGCCCCGTCCAACGCGATGCCCTGGATGGTCGCCCGCCCCACCAGGAGCGCCAGATATTGAGCCGTCGCCTGGCGCCGCACATGATCCGACAGATACCGGGCGATGGTGTCCCGTACGGCCTCGAAGGGCAGCTGCCGGGCAGGGATCTTCCGGTTCAGGCGGATAAGGTGGACGCCGTAGCGGGTTTCCACCGGCGGGGAAATGGCCCCTTCCTCCAGTACCGCCAGCGCCGCCTCGAAGTCCGGCGTCGTCTCCCCCGGCCCGATCTGGCCCAGGCTGCCCCCGACCGTGGCGGATGGGCAGCCGGAAAAGTCCCGCGCCAACGCCGCGAAGCGGCTCGGCTCGGCCGCCAGGACGGCGGCCAGCGCAGCCGCCCTTTCCCGCGCGGCGGCGAAGGCGGCATCGTCGTCCCGGCGGGCCGCGAACAGGATATGGTCCGCCTCATACAAGGCCGGCGCCACGAAGCGCAGGGTGTTGTTACCGTAAAAGCGGCGCAGGCCGGCCTCGTCCGCCTCGGGCACCGCCACCTCCCGCTCCACCAGCGCGCGCAGCAGGGCGTCCTCCTCCGTCTCCATTCGGCCGTCGGCATCGGCTTCGGGCCGCGCCGTGATCTCCAGGCGCCGGGCCTCCTGCATCAGCAGTTCGCGCAGCACCAGGCCGCGGGCGGCGGCCTGCCATGCCTGCGCTGGGTTCTCCGCCGGGAAGTGCTGCACCTCCTCCGCGATGGCCTGCCGGGGGATGACCACGCCGTTTACCGTGATGGGCGGCGGGGCGGCCTTCACCCGCTGCATCAGGATATCGAGGGAAACCTTGGCGTCCGCCGGTGCGGCGGCGGGCGCCTCATGGGGGTGGGAATGCGTGTCCATGGGCCGTCACTCCCCCACCTGGCGTACCGCCGCGCCCGACCGGGGGGCCGTCACCGTCCCGCGCGGCTGGGCGAAGCGTGAGCGCACCACCTGATAGCCCGGACGCGCCAGATACCAGATGGGCGCGCTCCACACATGGACCAGGCGGGTGAAGGGGAACACCAGGAACAGGGTCATGCCCAGCAGCAGGTGCACCTTGAAGATGGGATGGACGTCAGCCACATGCGCGGCGGCGCCCGGCCGCAGCGTCACGATGCCCTGGGCCCAGTCCATGAACTTCACCATTTCGTGCCCGTCCATATGCCCCAGGGAAACGAAGATGGTGCTGAGCCCCAGGGTCAGCTGCGCCCACAGCAGCAATAGGATGGCCGTGTCCCCGAAGCTGGAGGTGGCGCGGATGCGGGGGTCGAACAGCCGGCGATGGGCCAACAGCGCGATGCCGACGAAGCAGGCCACGCCGGCGATGCCGCCCACGGTGATGGCTAGCCCCTGCTTGAAGCCATGGCCGATGCCCAGCGCGTCGAAAACCTGGATCGGGGTCAGCAGGCCGCCGGTGTGGCCCAGGAAAATGGTCAGGATGCCGATATGGAACAGGTTGGACCCCAGCCGCAATTGCCGGCGCCGCAGCAACTGGGACGATCCCGTCTTCCAGGTGTATTGCTCCCGGTCATAGCGGATCAGGCTGCCCAGCAGGAACACCGTCAGGCAGAGATAGGGATAAAAGCCGAACAGGATGCCGTTGATGGTTTCGGACATCGTCGCCTCCATTCCTTAAAGGACGCCGGGTTGGGCGTCGTGGTGCCGGGCGTCGCGGCGCTCGGCGCGCAGGCGGGTGCGCAGCCGGTCCACGGAACAGCCATCGCCGGGCGTGCCGGGGCCGAAGGTGACGGCCGCCTCCTCCCACTCGGCATCCAGGGCGGCCAGGTCATTCGCCGCCGGACCGGCATCGGCGGTCTCCACCGCCCTCTCCCCCTCGTGACCGGCCCCGTCCCGCTCGGCCAAGGCCAGCAGCAGGGTGAACAGCGGCGCGTAGAGGGAACCGCGCTGGGCCAACCGTTCCTCCAGCGTCGCCAGGATGGCCGCGGTCTCCCCCAGCAAAGCCCGCGCCTCCGCCTCCGGGCGCGTGGACAGGAACTCCAGGAACAAAGGCAGATAGTCGGGCAGCTCGTTCACCGCCAGCGACAGACCGGCCCCCTCGTAATGGGCGGCCAGATCGACCATGGCTTGGCCCCGGTCGCGGCTTTCGCCGTGCACATGCTCGAACAGGTGCAGCGACAGGCGGCGGCTGCGGTCGAACAGGTCGACATAGCTTTCCTGCAGGTCATACAGGTCCCGGCCGGCCAGATCGTCCAGCAGCGGGCGCGCCAAACCATCGGCCGCGCGGCCTTGGGCGATGATCAGGTTCCCGATTTCCGGCAACACGGCGATCAGCGCCGGCGTGGGATAGGTCAGCAGCGCCGACACCGCCTTGAGGGCGGAGGTGGTGCCGGCAGCGGGTAGGGTGGTGGCCATCACGCGATCTCCATGGGGTTACGCGCCTTCTTCACGCGCGACGTGGCGAACAGGTTGGTGCCCGTGCTGCCGCCCGAGCAGCCGTTGCCGAAGGAGAAGCCGCAGCCGCCGCGCAGGTCCTGCGTGTCCTGGCTCCATTCCCGATGGGCCGTGGGGATGACGAAGCGGTCCTCGTAATTGGCGATGGCCATGATCTGGTACATGTCCTCGATGGCCGCCCCGGTCAGGCCCACCTTGGCGGCGATGGCCTCGTCCAGTCGGCCGTCCACCGTCTTGGCCCGCATGTAGCCGCGCATGGCCAGCATACGCTCCAGCGCCAGGGCCACCGGCTCCTCCGCCCCGGCGGTCAACAGGTTCGCCAGGTATTTCAGCGGGATGCGCAGCGAGCGGACGTCGGGCATGTCGCCGTCCAGCCCCATCTTGCCGGCGGCGGCGGCCGACTGGATGGGCGACAGCGGCGGCACGTACCAGACCATGGGCAGGGTCCGGTATTCCGGGTGCAGCGGGAAGGCTACCTTCCATTCCATGGCCATCTTCCAGATGGGGGAATGGCGCGCCGCCTCGATCCAGCTTTCGGGCACACCATCGGCGCGGGCCTGGGCGATCACCGCCGGGTCCTTGGGGTCCAGGAACAGGTCCAGCTGCGCCTGGTACAGGTCCTTTTCATCCGGCACGCTGGCGGCCGCCTCGATCCGGTCGGCGTCGTAGAGCAGAACGCCCAGATAGCGGATGCGGCCGACGCAGGTTTCGGAACAGACGGTGGGTTGGCCCGCCTCGATACGGGGGAAGCAGAAGATGCACTTCTCCGATTTGCCCGAGGACCAGTTGTAATAAATCTTCTTGTAGGGGCAGCCCGAGACGCACATGCGCCAGCCGCGGCACTTGTCCTGGTCGATCAGGACGATGCCGTCCTCCTCGCGCTTGTAGATGGCGCCGGACGGGCACACGGAGACGCAGGCCGGGTTCAGGCAGTGCTCGCACAGGCGCGGCAGGTACATCATGAAGGTGTTTTCGAACTGGCCGTAAATCTCCTTCTGCACGCCGTCGAAATTCACGTCCCGCGACCGCTTCTCGAACTCCCCGCCCAGGATTTCCTCCCAGTTGGGGCCCCATTCCACCTTCTCCATGCGTTCACCGGTGATGGCGGATCGCGGGCGGGCGGTGGGGAAGGCCTGGGACTCCCGGGCCGTCTGCAGGTGTTCGTGATCGACGGTGTAGGGCTCGTAGAAGTCGTCGATCTCGGGCAGGTCGGGGTTGGCGAAGATGTTGGCTAGGATGCGCCACTTGGCGCCCATGCGCGGTTCGATCCGGCCACCGCGCCGCCGGCGCCAGCCGCCGTTCCAGCGCTTCTGGTTCTCCCACTCCCGGGGGTAGCCGATGCCCGGCTTGGTTTCCACGTTGTTGAACCAGGCGTATTCGACGCCTTCGCGGCTGGTCCACACGTTCTTGCAGGTGACGGAACAGGTATGGCAGCCGATGCACTTGTCGAGGTTCAGCACCATCGCGATCTGGGCGCGGATCTTCATTCTGCGGCCTCCTTCGGGCCCGTGGCCAACAGGGGTTGTTCCAGCCAATCGACCTTGGCCATCTTGCGGATGACGATGAACTCGTCACGGTTGGCACCCACGGTGCCGTAGTAGTTGAAGCCGTAGGCCTGGTGGGCGTAGCCGCCGATCATGTGGGTCGGCTTCGGCACCGTGCGGGTGACGGAATTGTGGATGCCGCCCCGGTTGCCGGTCAGTTCCGACCCCGGCGTGTTCACGATCTTTTCCTGCGCGTGGTACATCAGCATCATGCCGGGCTTGATGCGTTGCGACACCACGGCCCGGGCGGTCAGGGCGCCGTTGGCGTTGAACACCTCCACCCAGTCGTTGTCGACGATGCCGCCAGCCTTGGCGTCATCCTCGGAGATCCACACCACCGGGCCACCCCGGTTCAGCGTCAGCATCAGCAGGTTGTCGCTGTAGGTGGAGTGGATGCCCCACTTCTGGTGCGGCGTCAGGAAGTTCAGGACCAGTTCCTTATGGCCGTTGGGGCGCAGGCCCTTCACGGCTGGGATGGTCTTGAGGTCCACCGGCGGCTTCCAGGTGACGAAGCCTTCGCCGAAGGCCCGCATCCACAAATGATCCTGGTACAGCTGCTGGCGGCCGGTGAGGGTGCGCCAGGGGATCAGCTCGTGGACGTTGGTGTAGCCGGCGTTGTAGCAGACCTTCTCGCTCTCGATCCCCGACCAGGTGGGGGAGGAGATAATCTTGCGCGGCTGGGCCTGGATGTCCCGGTAGCGGATCTTCTCATCCTCCTTGGGCAGGGCCAGGTGGGCGTGCTCGCGGCCTGTGGCCTTGGACAGCGCCTCCCACGCCTTCACCGCCACCTCGCCATTGGTTTCCGGCGCCAGCATCAGGATGGTCTCGGCGGCGTCGATGTCGCTGTCGATGCGGGGCTGGCCCTTGGCCGGCCCCTCGGCATGCACGCCGTTCAGCGCGCCCAGCGCCTCCACCTCATGCGCCGTCTTCCAATTGATGCCCTTGCCGCCATTACCCGACTGGGTCAGCAGCGGGCCCAGCGCGGTGAAACGGGCGTACAGGTTGGGATAGTCGCGGGTCACCACGCTGACCGACGGCATGGTGCGGCCGGGGATGGGATCGACCTCGCCCTTGGCCCAGTCCTTCACGTCCAGCGCCTGGGCCAGTTCGGCCGGGGTATCGTGCAGGATGGGCGTCAGCACCACGTCCTGCTCCACGCCCAGCACCTCCGGCGCCACGCGGGAGAAGGTCTTGGCCAGGCCCTTGTAGATCTCCCAGTCCGACCGCGCCTCCCACGCCGGGTCCACCGCCGCGGACAGCGGATGGATGAAGGGATGCATGTCGGAGGTGTTGAGGTCGTTCTTCTCGTACCAGGTGGCCGTGGGCAGCACGATGTCGGAATAGACGCAGGTGGTGGACATGCGGAAATCCAGCGTCACCAGCAGGTCCAGCTTGCCCTGCGGGGCCTGGTCGCGCCACACGACGTCGCGGTTGCGCACCGCACCCTCGGCGCCCAAATCCTTGCCCATGACGCCATGGGTGGTGCCCAGCAGGTGCTTCAGGAAATATTCGTGCCCCTTGCCGGAGGACCCCAGCAGGTTGGACCGCCAGACGAACATGTTGCGCGGCCAGTTGTCCGGATGGTCCGGATCATGGCAGGACAATTCCAGCTCGCCCGACTTCAGGCCGCGCGCCACATAGTCCTTGGCCTCCAGCCCCGCGGCCTCGGCGCGGGCGGCCAGGTCCAGGGGGTTCTGCCGCAATTGCGGCGCGGAGGGCAGCCAGCCCATGCGCTCCGCCCGGGCGTTGTAGTCGATGAAGCTGTGGCCCCACTCCCCCTCCGGGGCGGTGGGCGACAGGATCTCCGCCGCCGTCAGCGTCTCATACCGCCACTGGTCGGTATGGGCGTAGAAGAAGGAAGTGGAATTCATGTGCCGGGGCGGGCGGCTCCAGTCCAGGCCGAAGGCCAGGGGCTGCCAGCCGGTCTGCGGCCGCAGCTTCTCCTGCCCCACATAGTGCGACCAGCCGCCGCCCGACTGGCCGATGGCCCCGCAGAAGACCAGCAAGTTGATGACCCCGCGATAGGCCATGTCCATGTGGTACCAGTGGTTGATGCCGGCACCGATGATGATCATGGACCGGCCGTTGGTCTTTTCCGCGTTGGTGGCGAATTCGCGGGCCACGGTGATGATGGCGTTGCGCGGCACGCCGGTGACGCGCTCCGCCCAGGCGGGGGTGAAGGGCACGTCGTCATCGTAGCTGGTGGCCATGTTGCCGCCGCCGAACCCGCGATCCAGGCCGTAATTGGCCATCATCAGGTCGTGGACGGTGGCGACCTTGACCTGGCCGCCGTCGGCCAGGACCAGGGTGCGGCACGGCACGGCGCGGGTCAGGATCTCGTCATGCTCTGTCGCCACGAAATGCTCGGTGGCGCGGCCACCGAAATAGGGAAAGTCGACCGGGGCGACCTCTTCCGATCCCGCCAGGGTCAGGGTCAGGCGGACGTCGCGGCCCTGCCCGTCCTTTTCCTCCAGGTTCCACTTGCCGGCCTCGCCCCAGCGATAGCCGGCGGAGCCCAGGGGCGCCACCAGCGCGCCGGTCGCGGCGTCGATGGCCACCGTCTTCCAGTCGGGATTGTTGTCCTGGCCCAGGCCGCCCGGCAGGTCGGAGGCGCGCAGCAGGCGCTCCGGCACCAGGCGCCCGTCCCGCTCCACCAACCGCACCAGGAAGGGCATGTCGGTGTAGCGGCGGGCGTAGTCGTCGAAATACGGGACCGTGCGGTCCAAGTGGTATTCGCGCAGGATGACGTGGCCCATGGCCATGGCCAGCGCCGCGTCCGTGCCCTGCTTGGGGTTCAGCCAGATGTCGGCGAACTTGGTGGCCTCGGCGTAGTCGGGGCTGACGACCGCGCTCTTGGTGCCCTTGTAGCGGACCTCGGTATAGAAATGGGCGTCGGGCGTGCGCGTCTGCGGCACGTTGGAACCCCAGACGATGATGAAGCCGGCGTTGTACCAGTCGGCAAACTCCGGCACGTCCGTCTGTTCGCCCCAGGTCTGGGGGCTGGCCGGCGGCAGGTCGCAATACCAGTCGTAGAACGACATGCAGACGCCGCCCAGCAGGGACAGGTAGCGCGACCCCGCCGCGTAGGACACCATGGACATGGCCGGGATGGGGGAGAAGCCGACCACCCGGTCCGGCCCATGGGCGCGCACCGTGTGGGCGTTGGCCGCGGCGATGATCTCGTTCACCTCATCCCAGGTGGCGCGCACGAAGCCGCCGTGTCCCCGGATGGATGTGTAGGATTTGCGCTTGGCCTCGTCCCCGACGATGGCCGCCCAGGCGGCCACCGGCGGCAGGGTGGCGCGTGCCTGCCGCCACAGTTTCAGCAGTCGGCCGCGCACCATGGGGTACTTCACCCGCGCGCCGGAATAGAGGTACCAGCTGTAAGAGGCGCCCCGGGCGCAGCCGCGCGGTTCGTGGTTGGGCAGGTCGGGCCGCGTGCGCGGATAGTCCGTCTGTTGCGTCTCCCACGTCACGATGCCGCCCTTGACGTAGATTTTCCACGAGCAGGAGCCCGTGCAGTTCACACCATGGGTGGAGCGCACGATCTTGTCGTGCTGCCAACGCTTGCGGTAGCCGTCCTCCCAGGAGCGGTCCTCATCGGTCACGATGCCGTGGCCGTTGGAAAACTGGTCGACGCTGCGCCGGAAGAAGGTCAGCCGGTCGAGAAAATGAGACATTTGTCCCGTCCTTTTTTATTCGGCCGCGGCCGGATGGATGGGCGCGCCGCGCCGGGCGCGCTCGATGTCGTGCAACAGGCCGCCCTTGCGGGTGTAGACGGCCCAGGTGAGGACCACGCAGGTCACGTAAAATCCGAAGAAGGCCCACAGAGCCGCCTGCGGCCCGCCGGTCAGCGCGATGGCGGTGCCGTAGCTCTTGGGGATAAAGAAGGCGCCGAAGGCGGCGATGGCCGAGGTGAAGCCGGTGATGGCGGCGGCCTCGGTCGCGGCATGGCGCGCCCGCGTCGCGGCGTCCGCTTCCGGCATCAGCCGGGCCATCTCGCTGCCCATGATCGCCGGGATCATCTGGAAGGTGGAGGCGTTACCCACGCCGGTGGCGAAGAACAGCAGCAGGAAGGAGAGGAAAAAGCCGGTGAAGGCGTGGGGCTGGTCCTTGGCACCGATGAACCACAGCACCCCGCACACCCCCGCCATCATCAGCAGGAAGGCGCCGACGGTCACCCGGCCGCCACCGTAGCGGTCTGCCAGCCAGCCGGTGCCGGAGCGGGACAGCGCCCCCACCAGCGGGCCCAGGAAGGCGAACTGTAGGGCGTTCACATCCGGGAACAGCGTCTTGGCCAGCAGGGGAAAACCTGCGGAATAGCCGATGAAGGACCCGAAGGTGCCGGTGTAGAGCCAGCACATGATCCAGTTGTGCCGCCGGCGGAAGATGACCGCCTGGTCGGCGAAGGACGCCTTGGCCGAGGCGATGTCATTCATGCCGAACCAGGCGGCGAAGGCCGACAGGGCGATGAAGGGCACGAAGACGAAGCCGGCGTTCTGCATCCACAGCGGCGTGGGACCGGCCGGCCCCTTCACCAGGGCCGGATCGCCGCCCACCCAGCCGAAGATGCCGGCGGTGATGACCAACGGCACGACGAACTGCACGACGCTGACGCCAAGATTGCCCAGACCGGCGTTCAGGGCCAGCGCGTTGCCCTTTTCCGCCTTGGGGAAAAAGAAGGAGATGTTGGCCATGGACGAGGCGAAGTTGCCGCCGCCGAAGCCGCAGAACAGTGCCAGGATCAGGAACACGGCATAAGGCGTTTCGGGGCTTTGCACGGCATAGCCGATGCCCAGCGCCGGGATCATCAGCGACCAGGTGGCCAGCGTCGTCCACAGGCGGCCGCCGAAGATGGGAACCATGAAGGAATAGAAGATGCGCAGGGTGGCGCCCGAGAGGCCGGGCAGCGCCGCCAGCCAGAACAGCTGGTCCGTGGTGAAGCGGAAGCCGACCAGGGGCAGCTTGGCCACCACCACCGACCACACCTGCCAGATGGCGAAGGACAGCAGCAACGCTGGGATGGAGAGCCACAGGTTGCGCCGGGCGATGCGCCGGCCCTTGGCCGCCCAGAAGGCCACATCCTCCGGCCGCCAATCGGTCAGGACGGCCCCTTCCTTCTTCGGCGCCCGCACCGGCGCCGGCATACCCTGCATCTCTGGGAAAGGCGGCAGCGCGTCCAGCACCGGGCCGGCGGCCACCTGCTCCATGCGGCGGACGGACAGGTGCATCCACAGCAGCGCCCCGCCCACCAGCAGGAACAGCGCCATGAAGCAACTGGTCCACAAGCCGGTGAGGTCCAGCAGCGTGCCGAACAGGATGGGCAGGACGAAGCCGCCCAGGCCGCCGATCATGCCCACCAGGCCGCCCACCGCCCCCACATGCTGGGGATAGTAGACGGGGATGTGCTTGTAGACCGCGGCCTTGCCCAGGGCCATGAAGAAGCCCAGAACGAAGACGGTGACCGTGAAGGGGACGAGGCCCATTTCCATGTGGAAGGCGGCGGTCCCCCGGGCACCATGCACGACATAGTCGGTGGGCGGGTAGGACAGGACGAAGGTGGCCAGGATCGACACCAGGAAGGTCCAGTACAGGACCCGGCGGGCGCCATAGGTGTCGGACAGGTGGCCGCCATAGGCGCGGAACAGGCTGGCGGGGATGGAGAAGGCGGCGGCGATCATGCCGGCGGCGCGGATGTCCACCCCATAAACCTTGATCAGGTACTGCGGCAGCCACAAGGCCAGGGCCACGAACGCGCCGAAGACGAAGAAGTAATAGAGGGCGAAGCGCCATACCTGGACGTTCTTCAGCGGCTCCAGCTCCAGCCAGGCGGTCGGGGCCTTGCGGCCCTCCCGCCGGCGGGCGACCAGGACGGGATCGTCCTTGGTGGTGAACCAGAACACGACGGCCATGACCACCAGGGCGCCGGCCCAGACCTGGGCGACCGTTTGCCAGCCGTAGGCGACCAGCACGAACGGCGCCAGGAACTTGGTCACGGCGGCGCCCACGTTGCCGGCGCCGAAGATGCCGAGCGCGGTGCCCTGCCGCTCTGGCGGGAACCAGCGCGACACATAGGCGACGCCCGCGGCGAAGGAGCCACCGGCGATGCCCACGCCCAGCGCCGCCACCAGCATCTGGGGATAGGTGTGGGCGTAGGACAGCAGGAAGGTGGCGATGGCGGCCGACACCATGGTGCCCACCAGCACGGGACGGCCGCCATACTGATCCGTCCAGACGCCGAGGGCGATCCGGATCAGGGAGCCGGTGAGGATGGGCGTACCGACCAGCAGGCCGAACTGGGTTTCGGACAGCCCCAGTTCCTGCCGGACGCGGATGCCGATGATGGAGAAAATGGTCCAGACAGCGAAGCAGACAGTGAAGGCGAGCGTGCTCATGACCAGCGAAACGCGCCGGTCGGCGGCGGCTGCATCGGGATGGGCAGACATCATGGGACCCCGGCCGTTGGGAGGCGCAATAGTAGGCGCCGACCAAACGCTATGGATTTGCCGGGGAACTAACCTTGATTTGAATCAACGAGTATTGATCGAAAGGCATAAAAGCCAGCCACTTTAAAAGTAAAAGTCCCGATATTGGAAAAATTAGATTGTCTGTTTGACTTTATTTATTTTCTCATTTGACAAATATCAAGCATCAGATATGGTAAGGAATGAAATGCAAGGGGGGCCGCCGTGAGACCCGATGACGCCAGCGAAATTCGGGCCCTGCCCCTGTTCCGAGACCTTCGTGAGGAAACCTTCGCGGATTTGGTGACCGCCGGCTTCCTGCAGCGCTTCCCCTCCGGCGTCACGCTGATCCAGGAACGGGAAAGGGCCGACTTCCTCCATATCGTCACCGACGGCATGGTGGAAATGTATGCCGGAACGGAGGGGGATGAGACCACGCTGGACCTGGTGCAGCCCTTGGGTACCTTCATCCTGGCGGCGGTGCTGAAGGACCAAGTCTATCTTCAATCCGCCCGCACCATCGAGAAGTCGCGCATCGTCATGATCCCGGCGGAAAAAGTGCGCCAGGCCATGTCCCAGGACGCCGCTTTCATGACGGCCATCGTCATGGAACTGGCCGGCGGGTATCGCCAGGCGATCCGCGACCTGAAAAACCTGAAGCTGCGCACGGGAACCGAACGGCTGGCAAATTGGATGCTGGGACAGGCGGGCGAGGGAAACCGGGTTCCCCTGCCCTGTGAGAAACGGGTGCTGGCCTCGCGCCTGGGCATGACCCCGGAAAACCTGTCGCGCGGCTTCGCCACCTTGCGCGCCCACGGCGTGGTTGTCTCAGGCAACGATATCGAGATCACGCACCGTGACGCCCTGATCCGCTACGCGCGCCCCGACCCGTTGATAGACCAGAGGGAGGCCGATACGCGGCTGACCCTCGGCCACCATCCCGGAACGGCCGAAGCCTGAGCGCGCGCCGGACGCGTGGACATGCGCATTGACAGGCACCGCCCCGCTTTCATATCAGGAACCTTATGCAACCGCGTCGCCGCCACCGCGCCAGAGGACTTTTGCCGCAGGGGCGCCAGCCCCGGCGCTGGGTCTGGCTGTTGGCGCTGGCCTTGTTGCTGCGCGGCTTGATCCCGGCCGGCTACATGCCCAATCCGCACTCGGGGGAGCCGGGCGCCAGCGCGGTCATCCTGTGCGACAGCGTGCATGACGCCCTGTCGGTGATGACCGACGCCCTGATGGCCAAGACGATGATGGCCGACCCGGCCATGACCCAGGCGATGCTGGCCAATCCCGGCATGCATCATCATGGGGACCATGCCGGTCACGGCATGGACGCGCCCTGCGTGTTCGCGGCGGTCGCGGCCCTGGCGGTGGGCCTGCTGGTGGTCATCCTGGTCCTGCCCACCCAGCCCCGCGCCATGGGCTGGGCCCCCGCCCTGTCGGCACCCTGGCCGCGCCCCCGGCCGCCGGGCACACGGCTGGCCCGCGGACCGCCCCTGGTCCTCTCCTGACCTGACCCGCCCCCTCCCGGCCCCCCTAGGGCCGGCCTTACCGTCATCGCTCGTGTTCCGGCGCGCCTGATCGCTGCCGTGAACACGTCTTGGCCGCCTTCTGGAACGTCCCTAGGGACGCCTCTTGGGCGGCCGCAGGAGAGTCATCCCGTGTTCCGTTCCCCATCCCGGACCGGTGGCGCCATCGCGCTGCCGGCCGCCATCGCCCTATCCGTGATCTCATTCACCCCCGCCATGGCCCAAGCCGTCCAAAGCGCCGAGGCGGCGCCCGCAACCAAGGCCGAACGACGGGCGGCTCTGCAACGCCAGTTGGACCAGGTCCAGGCCGCACTGGCGGCCCTGGATGCCGAGGACGCGGCGCCGGCCACCACCGCCAGCCCGGCCACGGCGGCGCCATCGCTTCAGCATGAGGTGTTGGTGACCGCGGAGCGGACCGCGCGGCGCGTCGGCGACCAGCCCACCGGCCAGACCATGGGCACGGTCAGCCGTGACCAGTTCAAGAACAGCCCGGCCTTCTCCGTCGCCGATATCCTGTCCCTGACGCCGGGCGTCACCATGCTGCAGGGCAACGGCCCCCGCGACGTGTCGGTGTCCGTGCGGGGATCGAACGAGCGGCAGACCTTCGGCATCCGTAATGTCCAGGTGTTCGAGGACGGCTTCCCCGTCACCCAGCCGGACGGCCTGTCCCGAACCGACCTGACCGACCCGCACGCCTATGCCGGGATCGACGTGATCCAGGGTCCCTCATCCGCCCTTTACGGCAACTACGCCACCGGCGGCGCCATCAATTTCCGCACACGGAACGGCGCCGACATCAACGGGGCCGAGGCCGGGACGGACGTCGGCGATCACGGCTACGTCAACGTCTATGCCACCGCCGGCGCGCACGACGACACCGTCGACTACAGCCTGTTCGGCAGCCATGTGCGCGGCAATGGCACCACCGCCCACAGCTCCTTCAACACCACGACGGAAAACCTGCTGGCCACCTTCGACGCCGGCCCCAACGACCGGATCACGGTGAAGCTTGTCAACAACGACCTGGACACCAACCTGTCCCTGCGGCTGTCGCTGAACCAGTTCAACCAGAACCCCTATCAGGCTGGGTGCGCCGCCCTGGCGGCGGCCGGCTGCGCCGGGGTCAGCGTCTATGCCAACGGCGTCAACGGCGCCAAGCTAACCCTGAGCCCCGACCAGGCGGGCCTGGGACGGCACGACCGCCGGACCATCGTCGGCGCGCGGTGGGAGCATGACATCGACACCGACACCGTCTGGCGCACCCAGTTCGTTTTCGACAACCGGGACTATAACCAGCCGACCAGCGCCACCAGCGCCCGGGGCACCATCCCGTCCTTCAACCTGATGAGTGACGTGACGGCCCACGCCCGGGTGTTGGGCCTGGAGGCCACCCACTTCGCCGGCCTGTCCTTCAATTATGAGGACCTGAACTCCTACAGCTACAACCTGGCGCCGCCCACGGCCCTTGGCGGCGGCGCCCTGGGGGCCCTGACGCAGACCATCTTCGGCCACCACTACAATCTGGGCGCCCGCCTGCGGGAGGAGGTGGCGCTGGCACCGCAGTGGACCGTGGTGGCGGGCGTCGGCGGCGATTACACCGACATCGACGCCCTGCAGACCGCCTACACCTACCCCACGGGTGGCAATGTCACCACGACGCTGATCCGGGCCCAGCGCACCTTCTTCAACGTCGCGCCGGAGGCATCGCTGGTTTATCGGCCCGACAGCGATTGGCGGCTGCATGCGCGCGTCGCCACCGGCTATGGCACGCCCCAGTCCGGCAACCTGTTCGTGACCCGGCAAGGGACCTTCGGCAACAACACCCAGTTGAAGCCGCAGTCCAATGTCGGGGTCGACCTGGGCGCCGAGTGGACGCCGGCGCCATCCCTGAAAGCCGCCGTCACCGGCTTCTATGAGTTCTTCTCCAACGAGCTGGTATCGCAATCGGCCGGCGCCAACCTGCAGACCTTCACCTTCAACGCCCCCTCCTCGATCCATCGCGGCATCGAGGTGTCGGCCGAGTGGCAGCCACTGCCCGACGCCCTGCCCGGCGCGCGGCTGTCGGCGGCCTATCTGCTGGATGACCAGTATTACGACGATTATGTCGAGGTGCTGAGCACGGGCGCGCGCTCCGCCGCCTTCAACCGCGCGGGCAACAAGATACCCGGCGTCATGCCCTCATACCTCAACGCCCGCGTGGCCTATGACCAGCCCAGCGGCGCCTTGAAAGGCCTGGGCGGCTTCGTCGAGGTCAACCACCGCGCCGCCTTCTACCTGGACAACGCCAACCTGCTGAAGGCGCCCGGCTACGACCTGGTGAACGTGAACCTGCATTACGAGCCGTCGGCCCCCGGGCTGGCGGGCCTGCGCCTGTATGTGGAGGTGCGCAACGTGTTCGATGAAACCTACGTCGCCTCCGCCTCCAACATCACCGACACCTTGAACGCAGCGGGCGGGCAGAACGGCGCCGGCACCCTGGCGGCCAGCACCGGGTCGATCTGGGCGGGGTCGCCCCGCACCGTGATCGGCGGCGTCCGCGTGAAATTCTAACCCACCCCGAGCAGAGGCCCCGTGGGCGCCAAGCCCACGGGGGAGAGACACGTGATGAGCATCGAAGCCCTTTCCGACCCGGCGATGCCCGCCGGCCGTCGCCCCTGGCTGGACCTGCGGGCGGTGTGGCGCTGGCACTTCTACGCCGGGCTGTTCTGCATCCCCTTCATCGTCTGGCTGTCGCTGACCGGCGCGCTTTACCTGTTCAAGCCGCAGGTGGAGGCGCTGATCGACCGGCCCTATGACACCCTGACCATCACCGGCCCATGGGCCAGCGCGTCCGACCAGGCGCGGGCGGGCGTCGCGGCGGTGCCGGGCGGGGTGCTGAACGCCTATGAGTTGCCCAAGGGCCCGGACTCCGCCACCCGCGTCATCGTCGGGCGGGGAACGGAACAGTTCCGGGTCTATATCCACCCGCAGACCCTGGCCATCCTGAAGGTGGTCAGTGAGGATGACCGCCTGATGCGCATCGTCTTCCGCCTGCATGGCGAGCTGATGATGGGGGACAAGGGGTCCTTCGTGGTGGAGATGGCGGCGTCGTGGGCCATCGTCATGATCCTGACCGGGCTTTACCTGTGGTGGCCCCGCCAGGCGGACGGCCTGGCGGGCGTGCTCTACCCCCGCCTGGGCCGGGGTGGGCGCACGTTCTGGCGGGACCTGCACGCCGTCGTCGGCCTGTGGGTATCGTTCTTCGCCCTGTTCCTGCTGCTGAGCGGCCTGCCCTGGTCCAAGAACTGGGGCGCCTACTTCAAGGAAATCCGCCAGATCACCGGCACCGCCGTGGCCAAGCAGGACTGGACCACCGGCCGATCCGGCGAATTGGCGGAGCGTCTGGCCATGAATGGCGGCGCGGCCGCCGGCGGCGAGCATGCCGGCCACCATGGCCACGCCCCGGCCGCCCCCTGACGGATTACGCGCCCCTGGACGCCCTGGCCGCCACGGTGGCCCCCCTGAACCTGGCGCCGCCGGTGCTGATCTCCCCGCCACGCCAGCCGGGCGGGTATTGGACAGCGAAGTCGGATGCCCAGAACCGCCCCCTGCGCACCGACCTGACGCTCAGCCCCGATGGCCAGGTGCTGAAGCGGGTGGATTTCAGCCAGCGGCATTGGGTGGACCGGATGGTGGGCATCGGGGTCGCGGCCCATGAGGGACATCTGTTCGGCTGGCTGAACCAGGCCCTGGGCGTCTTCACCGCGCTCAGCCTTATCACCCTGGCCGTCAGCTCGGTGGTGCTGTGGCTGCGCCGGCGGCCGGCCAAGGCGCTGGGGGCGCCGCCTGCCACCCGCGCCTCGCAACGGCCGGCCCGCGCGCCGCTGATGTTCGCGGCCCTGCTGGTCGCGTTGGGGGTGTTCCTGCCTCTGTTGGGCGCCTCCCTCATCCTGGTTCTGGTGGTGGAACGTCTGGTGCTGCGGCGCCTGCCGGCGGCGCGGGACTGGCTGGGGCTGCCGGCCTGACCGGGCAGGAAATGGCCAGCCTGGGCGACGTCACCCCCGCCCAGGCCGGCCGTTCCCCGGTTCAGGGTCGGATGGGATAGGGCTGTGGTCCCCCGAGAGAGCCGGGGTTGCCCTTGATCCGGTCCAGCAGGTTCTGCACCGCCGCGGTCAATTGGGCGTCGGGAGCGCCCTTCAAGGCCGGTTGGTCGAAGTCCACCTCGATATCCGGCGTCACGCCCTGCCCTTCGACGATCCATTCGCCATGGGGACCGGCCAGGGCGAACTGGGGCACGGTCACGTTCCCGCCGTCCAGCAGCGGCCCGGTATCGCCGCCGCCGATGACGCCGCCCCAGGTGCGTTTGCCGATCAAGGGGCCCCGGTGCGTCTGCTGGAAAGTCCAAGCCATGGTATCGCCGTCCGACATGGTGTTCTCATTCACCAGCATGGCCATCTCGCCCGTGAAGACCTGGGTGAAGTTGCCCCAGGGATAGGTCTGGGGGATCTGGAGCCCCCGGACGAACCCTCGGCTGTAGGCGGGGCGCAACAACCGTTCCAGGATCATGCGCGAGACGTTGCCGCCACCATTGCCGCGGATGTCGATGACGATGCCGTCCTTGCGCAATTGGCCGTACCAGTCCTTCACGAACTCCGCGAGCCCGGCGGGCCCCATGTCGGAAATGTGGACATAGCCGATACGGCCGCCCGATAGGCGGTCAACCAAGCGCATGGCGTCCAGCTTGCGCTCCTGGCGGATCAGCGCGCTTTCACTGCGCAGGGTCTTGACCAGCACGCGGCGTTCGATGGTGCGGGATCGGCCCACCGCCACCTCCACCATCTGGTCCGCGTTGCCGACCAGCGCCTGGTCGGGACCGAACGCGGCATCCAGCGGCCGCCCATCGATGGCCAGAATGTAATCCCCCACCCCGACACGGCTGCCCACCTCGGTGAAGGGGGAGCGGTATTGCGGGTCGGCGTTGTCGCCCTCGAACACCTTGGCCACGCGCCAGAGGCCCACCGCCGGGTCGAAGGTGAACCGTGCCCCCAGCAGCCCGGTCCTGGGCCGGGGCGGCAGACCCTCATCCCCGCCAGCCACGTAGGCGTGGCTGATGTTCAACTCCCCGATCATTTCGCCGATCAGGTAATTCAGGTCCGCCCGATTGCTGACCGCGGGCAGCAGGGCGCGGTAATGCGCGCCGATGGCCTTCCAATCATGCCCCTGCATGCCCGGGTCGTAGAAGAAGTCACGGTAGCGCCGCCAGACCTCATCGAAGATCTCGGCCCATTCCTCCCGCGGATTGACCGTCGTGACCAGGCGATCCAGATCGACCGGCTTGGGGCCGCCGGCCAGACCGCCGCCCGCGTCCAGATGGGCGACCGCCAATTGCCCATTGTCCCCCTGGATCAGGGCGGTGGTTCGGGCCGCGTCGATATCATATCCCTGGGGGGCGTCAACCACCCGCACCGGCTTCCCGCCCTTGAACGGCAGGCTGAACAGGGACGCGTGTCCCTCCTCCTCGCCGAAGGTCCAGGCATCGTGCAGCCGGAAGATCAGCCTGTCGGTGGCGGCGACAAGATCGACGTAATTGTCTGGACCGGCCGGGGCCTGGATCAGCCGCTGCGCCAAACCGTCGTACTCCACGGCGGCGCGCTTCTTGCCTCCCTTGTCGTTCCCGGCCCCATTGGCTGCCGGCGCATCGGCGGCGGACGGCCGCTGTCCCTCCTTCGCATCCTCGTTGAGGTTCGGCGGCATGAACGGGTTCGGGACATCTGGCCGCAGGGCTAACGCATAGAGGCGCGTCTGCCGGTTGGCGGCATAGTTCCATTCGCCCTCGGCCACCTGCAGGTTCGGGTCGCGCACGGACAGGAACCAAAGGTAACGCCCATCCGGCGACCAGGCGGGGTTGAAGGAATCGTAGAGGGTATCGGTCACAATCTCGTTCCGGCCGGTATCCGCATCCCAAATACGGATGGCGCGCAGGTTGCTGGCCTGCATCTCCGCATAGGTCAGGTAGCGTCCGTCGGGCGACCATTCATAATCCCTTTGGAACCAGGCCCGGGTGGCGCCGACCGGCCGGCGGGTGCCGGTGGCGAGGTCGACCGCGAATAGGCCGCCATCCTTGTCCAGCACAGCGATGCGGCGCCCATCGGGCGACCAGACGGGACGGTAATAGCGGGTGTGGCTGTCGCGGGTGACGGCACGCACGCCGCCACCGTCGCTGGCCATGACCCACAGTTCCTCGTCACCGCCGCGATCGGACACGAAGGCGAGGCTGCGTCCATTGGGTGCCCAGGCGACAGCACGCTCATGCGCATCGGAACTATGGGTCAGGTTCAGGGCGGCGCCAGGGCCGTCGGCGGGAAGAAGGAAGATGTCGCCCCGGGCCACAACCGCAACCCGGCGCCCATCCGGGGACAGGGCGCTGTCCTCCACCTGCCCGCCAACCCTTACGGTGTGCGGCCTACCCGCCCCGTCCCCGGCGGGAATGTCCAGCGCCAGCGTCTGCTCGGCATTCGCCGACGCCCGATAAACGTGAAGCGTGCCTTCATACTGGAAGACGATATTGCCATCCGCGTCCGCGCTGGCCCATTCCGCATCCCCTGCCGTGAAGTTCGTCAGTTTGCGGACGGTCCCGCCATTGACGTCGGCCTGATACAGGTTGAGATGGCCGTCGCGGTCCGACAGGAAGAAGATGCCCCGGCGGGTCCACATCGGGTCGCGGTCGGTGCGGACATTATGGGTGACGTTCGTCAACGACTTGGATGACAGATCAGCGATGAACAGGTCCTGCGCCCACCCGCCCTGGTACCGCTTCCAGGCGCGGAAGTCGCGCGAGGTGGTGGAAAACAGCACCTTGCCCCCATCGGGGAAAACACGCCCGCGCCCGCACGCGCCATGGGCAGCGGCACCACCTCGCCACCGGCGGCGGGGACGGTGTAGAGCCGCGCCTCCGTCACCGTGGGCACATCGCGGAGCGACCGGAACAGGATGGCGGAACCATCGGGCCGCCATCCCGTCACCTGGTTGTCGTAGCCCGACCGGGCCGGCAACGGCCCCCGCGCAGGATAAAAGGTCAGCTGGCGCGGAACACCGCCTTTGGCGGGCATGACATAAACCTGCTCGTCACCGCCATATTGGCCAGTGAAGGCGATCCATTGCCCGTCGGGGGAGAATTTCGGGAACAGCTTCAGGCCGGGCCCGCTGGTCAACTGGCGCGGCGTCCCGCCATCGGTGGTGGCCAGCCACAGGTCACCCGCGTAAGAAAAGACCACCTCATCGCCATGTATGTCTGGAAACCGCATCAGCGCCCGATCGCCCGCTTGAGCGCCGACAGGCGCCAGCAAGACGATGCAGGCCGCAACGATGGGACGCACCAGCCCCCCAATGGAAATCCCCAAAACTGCCTCCGTGCTCCATTGTTTGTCGCTGTTCGACAGGACGCCCGCCCACTCGGCGCGCCCCGCCGCCATCCGGGCCGGTCGGGACAACGCCCCCGACCGTTGATGGACGGACGGCACCGAACCTCGTGCCCGGGAAACCTCAGTCCGGAATGGTGAATTCAGGCATGGTCGCGCGCCCGCGGCGGATGGCCGTTGCGCCCCATCTGTCTTTTTGCCTGAGATCGCTACCCCTTCGGCGCCGGTATACGAATAGCCCCGATCACCGGTCTCTCCCGCATCAGCCCTTAATTGAACGCCTGAGTCGCCACCGGGTGTCAAGCACCTTTTCCCAGTCCCGAGATGCGATTTTATCGGGGCGCACGGCAACGGCATGAAAGGAGGGAAACGTTGAAAAAGGACCGGAATCATCGCTGGGGCGCACGAAAATAATTTCTGCACGAATGCAATTGACATTTCCTTTTTTGTGCCCGAACATCCGGACCGTCTTGTACGGGAGAGATCGGCTGGTGGGCTTTGCCCCTGGTCGACGCCGAAGGAGCAACCGCCCCGGAAACTCTCAGGCAAAAGGACCGTACAAACACTCAAAATCTGGAAAGAGATCGCTGGTTTCCAGCCGATCCGCCGACGGAGTAAATCTCTCAGGCAAAAAGACAGATGGGGCGCCGGAGTGGGCGGGGAAAATCCCGCCGAATATTAGGCGCGTAAAAAATCAAACCATTAGGTCCTGCTCTGTGAACGGGTGCATCACAGCCCCGATAACCGTTGCCCCTTCGCATGCCCAGGCTCACGTCCCGGGCCATGCCGTGTCACGCCTATCGTGGAGTCCGCCTACAAACCGACCTGGAAAAATACAACAGTATCAACGACTAAGTTAAAGTGGGCGCCGATCGGCGCCCATGCCGCTCCATCTGTCAATTTCAAAAGCCGGTGGCGGGAACGCTCCCGGTTGCTGGATATCTTTTGGGTTTTCATCATTCTGTTAGTCAGTACTAACTTTAAAAAAGCAAAATAAAAAAAATGCCGGTGATTAGCACCGCGCTCCGGGCAGGGGCGCGAACGGGCTTTTGTTGCCTGATCGCCGGGCCTGGGGAAGGCGTCACAAGCAAAACGAACAGGGAAGCCAAATTCGTTGGGGACGAAGAATGAAAAAGCGACATTTGTTGGCCTCGGCGGCCTTCACCTTGAGCAGCCTGGCCCTGGGGCCAGCACTGGCGCAGACATCGTCCAGCCAGGACACCGACAAGACGGCGCAGTCGGAAAGCACCGACCTTGAGCCCATCATCGTCACCGGTACGCGGCTCAAGACCCAATACAACGGCGACCGTCCCATCCAAATCGTCCGGCCGGAAGACGGCTTGAATGCAGGGCTGGTCGATACCGTGGGCCTGCTGAGCCGATCGACGGCGACTGGGTCGCAGCAGGTCAACAACCACCTGTCGGCCACGGGCGCCGGCGGCGCCGTGTCGGTCGGTGGCACCAACGCCAACACCATCGGCCTGCGCGACCTGGGTGCCACCCGGACCCTGACCCTGATGGATGGCCGGCGCCTGACCCCGGCCGGCGTGGGCAGCCAGGTTGGGCCGGTGGATTTGAACGTGGTGCCCGCGTCCATCATCGACCATATCGAGGTGCTGACGGACGGCGCATCGTCCATTTACGGATCGGACGCCGTCGCTGGCGTGGTGAACATCATCACCCGCCGCGCCTCCGATGGCCTGGAAGTCAACGCCTACAGCACCGTGAATACCAAGGGCGGTGGCAACTATCGCCAGGGTTCCCTGTTCTGGGGCAAGGAATTCGGCGGCGGCTACATCAACATCGGCGCGGAATTCAACGATCAGCAGTCCCTGAAGGTCCGGCAGCGCCCGGAAACGGCCTGCGCGCAAGACTATGTCTATAATCCCACCACGGGCGCGCGCATGGATCTGCAGGATCAGAACGGCGCCATCAAATGCCGGAACCTGAACCCCACCGGCGTGTTCTTCGACGAAACCTTTTATCTCGGCTGGTTCCAGTACGACCCGACCTTGTCCAAGGCCCAATATCCCGCCGCGGCCCTTAATCTGAGACGGTCCTTGCCGGACTGGGTGCGGGTGGCGCGCGGGGGCTATCCAGACACCTACCCGTACGGCACCTCCAATTCCGAGGCCTACCAGAACGCGGACTCCATTTCGCCCCTGCGCCGTTCCTCCGTCTATGTGTCCGGGGCCTACAAGTTCGACAACGGCATCGAGGCGTATGGCAACCTGCTGCTGAACCGACGGGAGTCTGAATCGAACTCCTGGATGTTCCTTTATCCCATTCTGGATCCCACCAATCCCAACAACACGGTGGCCAACGGCCTGATCAACGCGAGCGGGGGCAACTCCTCCGGCGCGGTTCAGGTCCAGATGAACATGCCGTACAAGTCCACGCAGACGGTCAACTATGGCCAGGCGACCGCGGGCTTGCGTGGCGCCATACCGTCCGTGCTGTTCCTGAAGGATGTCAGTTGGGACGTGAGCACGCAGTATGGGCGATCGGACGGCACCTACAGCCAAAACTTCTTTTACAATGATCGGCTTCAGGCCACCACCGGCCCCGGCACGGCGTGCGATCCCTCGCTGATCACCATCTCGGGGCCTGTCTCCTGCGTTTCCATCCCGTGGCTGGATCCCCGCTTCCTGGTTGACCAGAACTGGACACCGCAAGAGCGCGCCTTCCTGCAAGGCAGCGAAAAAGGCCACACCACCTATGACCAGGCCAGCCTGGACGGGTCGGTGTCGGCCTCGCTGTTCAAATTGCCGGCGGGCACGGTGGACTTGGCGACCGGCTTCGCCCTGCGCTATCAGCGGCTGGACGATGTGCCGGGCGCCAACGCCCGCGCCAGCAATTATTTCGGCTTTAGCACGGCCGGCGTGACCGAGGGGTCGGACACGGTGCGCGAACTTTTCGCGGAAATGGGCGTGCCGATCCTGGCCGACCTGCCGATGGTCAACAAGCTGAACCTGAACCTGTCTGGCCGGTACACCGACTATCGAAGCTACGGATCGGACACGACCTACAAGGTCGGCCTGAGTTGGCAGGTCATTCCCGAGGTCACCTTCCGCGGCTCCATGGGCACCTCGTTCCGCGCGCCGACGCTGTACGAACTGTATCTGGCCAACCAGACCAGCTTCTTCCCCTACTCCGATCCCTGCGTCCGCTATGGCGATACGGGCAATCCGTCGCTGACGAAGAACTGCTCCGCCTTGGGCATCCCGTCAGATTTCCAGACCAGCACCGGCAGCATCCTGGCCACCCAGGGCGGCGGCAAGGGTGACCTGAAGGCCGAGACGTCGCGCAACTACACGGTCGGCGCGGCCTTCCGGCCCCGCTTCGCCGACCTGCAGGTCGCGGCGGATTACTATGACATCAACGTCAAGAACGAGGTCGCCGCGTACGGCGTCAACGCCATTATCAACCAGTGTTACAATAGCCCGGCGCAGTCCGGGAACGTCTTCTGCAGCAAGGTCACGCGCGACCCGACCACCCATATCATCACCGCCGTGGACAACCGTCTGGTCAATCTATCGCGGGAACGCAACCGGGGCGTGGACCTGTCGGTCGATTACGGCGTCGAGGTACCCTTCGGCCGGCTAGGCGTGACGGGCGCCTGGACCTGGACGGTCCAGCACACCCTGCATCGGGATGAGACATCCAGCCTGGACATCAATGGCCTCAGCGGCAACCCCATGACCAATGGTTGGGTCGAGGGCAGCATCCAGCACGGCGCCTGGCAGCTGTTCTACGGTATCAACTACATAGGCCCGACCAACGACGCCCGCCTCTACAGCAATGGGGACCTGATGACCTATTGCGGCGCGTACGCCGGCCTGACCACCTACGGCAACCGCAACAACTGCGCCCAGGTGCGGGAACTGCTGCGGGTGTCCTCATACATCACGCACTACATGTCCGTCCGCTGGCAGATGGACGACAGCATGCGGCTGCAACTGGGCGTGAGCAACCTGTGGGACAAAAAGCCCCCGGTCGAAGGCTCGGACAGCTACACCTACCGCACCGGTTCCGTGCCAAGCACCCTTTACAACTTGACCGGCCGGTCCGTCTTCGCCCGCGTCAGCAAGACGTTCTGACCGATGGATCAAAGGCTGGCGGCCCCGACAGAAGGCCGCCAGCCTTTCCCGACACACCGTTCGGACGTCAGAACTTGGTGTCCAGCCGGATATAGACCTGCCGGCCCAGCGCATCCTCCAGGCTGGGCAGATAGCCGGTGAACTTGGCCCAGGGCGGATCGCGGTCCAGCAGGTTGACCGCGCCGACACTGACCCGCACGGAGTCGGTCGCCTGGAAGGCGTATTGCGCGTCCCACACCACCCAGGACCCCACCGTGGCGGAGCTGGCGGCCCCCAGGTTCACGCCGTAATCGTCGACCACGCCGGAGGTGTAGCGCATGGTCACCGTGGCGGTATGGGGGCCGTGTTCCCAGGTCAGATAGGTGTTGTCGCGCCAGCGCGGCGTGACCGGAGCGAAGCTGTTGGCGTTGCGATGCCCCACCACCTCGTACACGGGGCCGCCAGGACTGTTCTGGATCTCATAGCTGTGGATGTAGGCCAGCGTGCTGCGCAGGGTCAGCTGGTGGTCATCCAGGTCCCAGGTATACGCGGCGGAGACGTCGATGCCGTCCGTGGTCACGGCCCCGGCGTTGAAGTAGCCGACATTGACGCCCACCAAGGTGCCGCTGGCGTCGCGGATGACGGCCGGCCCCGTGGGGTCGGCATTGATCACCGCCTGCGCGTTCTGCAGGGCGATCTTTTTCTTGAAGTCATAACTCCAGTAATCGACCGAGACCTCGGCATGGCGGATGGGACTCCAGGTGATGCCCAGGTCGTAGTTGGTGGAGGTTTCCGGCTGCAGCTTGTTGTTAGGCACGGTGTTGACGTTGCGGAACGTCCCCTTGTCGCCGGCCACCAGCGGATCATACAGGTTGGAGGTGCCGCTGGTCGCCGCACTGCCCACCGACTGCGCCAGGGCCGGCGCGCGGAAGGCGGTGCTGGCGGCGGCGCGGAGGGTCAGTTCCGGCGTGGCGTGCCAGTTGACACCAATCTTGGGATCGACGCTGTCGAAGGGGCCGTAATCCTCATACCGGATGGCGGTGTCGACATAGAGGTCCTTCAGGATGGGCAGGCCCAGCTCGGCAAAACCGCTGCCGATCTGGCGTGTGCCTGACCCCGACACCCCTGGCGGCAGGTAGGCGGTGCGGCCACTGATGCGGAAGGCGTCATAGAGGATGGAACGGTATTCGTTGCGGAACTGCCCGCCCACGGCCAGCGCGCTGGTGCCGCCCGGCAGCTCGAACAGCTTCCCCGTCACCACCCCCTCCGCGATCATGTATTCGGAGACGGTGCGCGAGGTGGTGTAGGTGAAGAACTGGTCGATGACCGCCTGGCTGTTGACCTTCTGGTCCTTGCCGAAGGGGCTGAAGTAGGAACAGCCGTTGGTGCCGGGGGCGAAGCTGGCGGTACCGCTGAAGGACACCGGACAGCCGGCGCCACCATAGCCGTTGACGGCGTATTGCAGCGACACCAGGTCGGTTTCCTTGACGTCGTAGACCTGCTGCTCGCGGGAATAGACGCCGTCCAGCGAGTATTCCCAGTCGCCCCACAGCTTGCCCTTGGCGCCCATTACCAGATGGGTGCCGGTCAGGTTGGTCTTGTCATCGTCGTAAGGGCCGTTCACGCCCATGACGCGGCCCAGAAACGTGACGGGGACGCCGAAGGGATTGCCGGGGTTGTTGGCGGGCACGATGATGTTGCCCCGGGTGATCGGCGTGCTGGCCACGCCGTAGCGGTCGGAATCCTGGACGTAATACCGGCCTTCAAAAAACAGATGCTGGGTGTCCGTCAGGTCGTAGGTGCCGCGCACGTGCGACAGCACCTGCTTGTAGGCCGGCTGGATGGGGTTCATGGCCTGATAGCTGAACTGGCAGGCGCCCAGCGGGAAACGGCTGCCCACAAACACGCCGCCGGTGCCCGGCACGTCGCAGCTGGGGTCCGCCACCTGCACGTTCCTGGTCGCAGCCGCCGTTGGACTGGCCCCGCCCGCCAGCCGGGCGGCCACGGTGTTGTTGTACAGCTGGGTATAGTTGATGGCGCCGTTGACGCCATTGTCGATGATGACGTCGCCGCCATTGGCGGTGTGCGGGGCCGACGACAGGATGAAGTTGCCCGGCTGCGACGTACCCGACGGGCTGTAGAAGTTCGTCACCCGGCGTTGGGAGTTCTGCAGGTTCTTCTGGTGTTCGTAGCTGAACGAGCCGACGATATGGAAGCGGTCGTTGCCGCCGCCATACATCCCTTCCGCCAGATATTTCGGCGCCCCGTCGATGAAGGTGTACTGCCCGCCCGCGGCCACGCCGTTGAACTTGTCATCGGTGATGAAGTTCATGACGCCGGCGATGGCGTCCGAGCCATACAGGGCCGACGCCCCGTCCAGCACCGTTTCCACCCGCTGGATCTCGATCAGCGGCACCAGGGTGTTCAGGTTGACGTAGGGATTGAGGTTGCCGTCGGTGTCCGTGGCCGCGGTGCGGTGGCCATTCAGCAGCACCAGCGTGGAGGACGGCCCCAGGCCGCGCAAATTGGCGGAGCGGGAGCCGTGGTTTTCCGGTCCGCCCTTGGACAAATCCTGCGCGCCCCCCATGCTACCAATATTGGCGGGGGTCAGGTTGGTCAGTTGGCTGAGGTTGCTGACGCCCGAGCGGTTGATGGCGTCACGGTCCAGGGTCTGGGTGGGATCGGGTATGTCAGCCTGGCTTTTCACCTTGAGATAGGTGCCGGTGACAACGATTTCCGCAATACCGTCATCCGCCTGATCAGCATCCTTTTGCTGCGCCGTCGCGGTTGAAATCCCCGCGCATAAATAAACCATCGCTGCCACCGAAACGGTGGCGCGCAGGTGGGTTGTCAATTTGCACGTGGATACACTTCTGGATTTCATTATCACCCTCCCCGATCGGCGTTTTATGCCAGCCTGCGCTGGCGGCGCCTTCTCTATTCATGGGGAGTATTGTGGTCGGCGTTAGATTTGTAAAATTTGTTTTTTGCATGCATTAATATGCAATATTTATCAATAGCCGTCGCATAATTGCCATTTCCAGTCAGGCACCCATGGCTGCGGCGATTGTGATGAATGACCCTGGCGTGATAAGGAATTTATATGGATGTCAATCTTCGGCAGATCCGCGCCTTTCTGGCGGTGGTCGGGCTTGGCGGCTTCACCCGGGCCGCGGCCGCGCTGAACATTTCCCAGCCCGCCCTGACCATCCGCATCCGCCAGCTGGAGGACCAGATCGGCCTGCGCCTGTTCGACCGCAACACCCGGTCGGTGCAGCTGACGCGCGTGGGCCAGGAACTGTTGCCCGTGTTCCAGCGCCTGATGAAGGATTTCGACAGCGCCATGGCCGACATCCGGGAATTCTCGGAAGAGCCACGCGGCACCATTCGGGTCGCCGTCCTGCCCAGCTTCGCCGCCGGCCCCCTGCCCGCCCTGATCGCGGACTTCCGCGCCCGCAATCCCCGCGTCTCCTTCGTGCTGAAGGACGCGGTGGGCAAGCGGGTGCTGGCCATGGTGCGCAATGAGGAGGTGGACTTCGGCATCGGCGTCGGCGGCCTGGATGAGCCGGACCTGGACACCATCGACGTCTGCGAGGATCGGCTGGTGCTGGTCTATCCCCGGGGCCACGCGGCGGGTGAGTTGCCCCTGGCCTCCGTGCCCGTCATTTCCCAATTCCCGCTGGTGCTGATGGACAAGGACACCAGCGTTCGCCGCCTGGTGGATGAGGCCTTCGCCGGCGCCGGTTCCATCGCCACCCCGGCATGCGAGGCGACGTACATGTCCACGGCGGTCAGCATGGTGCGCGCCGGCCTGGGCCTGGCCATCCTGCCGGCCTCCGCCATCGAGCTTCGGGGCTTTGCCGACATCGCCACGCGGCCCATCGACGATGCCGGCTTCGTCCGCCGCATCGTCATCATCAAGCGCCGGGGCAGCTCGCTGCTGCCGGCGGTGGAGGAATTCACCAAGGTGCTGCTCGCGGCGGCCAATTCCTGCGCCGCGACGCCGGGCCCTTGCCTAGATGTGGAGTGTCATCAGGTTGTCCCGATCGAGGCCGATGCGGCTGATGGGCGGCAATGATTTTAGGCTGCTGTGTGGTCGATGCCAGTTGTATCGGTGCAGCCAGGCGGGCAATTCGGCGGCGCGCCCGTCTGAGGAGGGATACGCCTTTGCGTAGGCCCACTCCCGCAGGGCGGTTTGAATGAAGCGCTCGGCCTTGCCGTTGGTTTTCGGGGTGTAGGGTTTTGTCCTGATGTGTTTCAGGCCCAACTCGGCACAGGCGTCGCGGAAGGCGAAGGCCCTGTAGCAGGAACCGTTATCGGTCATGACGCGGGTGACCTTTATGCCCAGGCTGGCGTAGTAGGCGACCGCGGCCTTGAGGAACGGGACGGAGCTTTGGGTTGTCTCGTCTTTCATGATCTGGCTGAACGCCAAGCGTGAGGCGTCATCGATGCAGACGTGGACGAACTCCCAGCCGACGCCTCGGCTGTTGCTCTGGCCAGTACGGTCGCCGGTGATGCGATGGCCGACTTTCTCGAAGCGGCCCAGCTTCTTGATGTCCAGATGGATCAGTTCGCCTGGTGCCTTGCGCTCATAGCGGATGACCGGTTCCTGCGGTTGAAGGTCTTTGGCGCGGCTGAGTTTCGCAGCCCGGAGGACACGGCTGACCGTTGAGCAGGAGACCCCAGCTTCCTGGGCGATTTGCTTTCCCGACCAAGCGCTGCCGGCGCGAAGCGATGATCTGTTCCACCACGGCCGGCGGTGTGGGCTTGCGCAGTCGGTGCGGCCTGGAGGACCGGTCCTCCAGGCCGGGCAGGCCCATGGCCTGGTACCGTTCAACCCATTTCCTGACGGTCTTCGCCGTCGTGCCGAAGGCTGTCGCCACGGCCTGAACGCCGTCGCCGGCGAGCACTCGCCGAACCAACTCGGCTCGACCCCTTGGCGTCAATCGGGCATTCTTGTGCACGTTCACTCGATCCTCCCGAGGATTGCTGAAGCTTCGCAACCTCAGCTTCCTCCGGCAGGATCGAGTGGACAACCTATTGGCAACTCACACCTAGATGTCGAGGTCCAGGATGGCGGAACCGAGGCACTTGCCGTGGGCGTCCAGGGCCAGTGACCGCGTGACGCCGCCGCCCAGCGCGCGGGTCAGGACGAAATTCAGCGCCCCCAGACCGGGCAGGGCATAGCGCACCACCTCCCCCTGCACCAGCGCGCCCAGGTGCTGGCGCACCCGCTCAACCGTCACCGTCGCCTCCAGCAGAGCGTAGTCTTCGGCACGGTAGGCGATGACGGAGATGTTGGAGGTATTGCCCTTGTCCCCCGTGCGGGAATGGGCCAGATCGCGCAGCTTCATGGCGTAACCTCCATCAGGTGGACCTGGGGGGTGACCAGGTCGCGGGGGATCAGCGTGGACTGCACGGCGATAACTTCCTTCGCGGTCTTGGTGGCACCGCCGCCGCCGGCCGGGCCGTTGGTGTAAAGGCCTTCCACCTCATTGCCGATGCGCTCCGCCTCCTTCAGGGTGTGGGTGCGGCCGGCGACGCGCAGGCGAACCTCGTAGGGCTCGGGGGCCGTCGCCGACAGCTCGGGCCCATGGATGGCGTCCACCCCGATAAGGTCCAGCCGCACCTCGCGCAGGGGCAGGCCAATGATGCGCAGGCGCTCCGCCACGATGTCACGGGCCAGGCGCGCCCGCGCCAGGGCCCCTGGCCCGGCGTAGGAGATCTGGCCCTCGCCGATGTAGCCGTCGCTGTACCCCAGCGAAACCTTGAGGCTATCGGGCCGGGCGTCTCCCTGGGCCCCCGCCACCCGCACCCGGTCGTGCCCCAGTTCGGTGATGGTCACACCGCTGAAATCGGCTGTGACGTCGGGGGTCAGATACCGCGCGGGGTCATGCACCTCATACAGCAGCTGCTCCCGGCAGGTGGCGGCGCTGATCAGGCCGCCGCTGCCGGCGACCTTGGTGATGGTCGCGGCGCCGTCGGCCCCCACCTCGGCGATGGGGAAGCCCAGGCGCGCCAGGTTGAGCACGTCCTTGTAGCCCGGATCGGCGAAATAGCCGCCACTGACCTGGCCCGCGCATTCCATCAGGTGTCCCACCAGGGTGCCCTTGCCCATCAGGGACCAGTCATCCGCCGCCCAGCCGAATTCGTGGATCAGCGGCGCCAGGAACAAGGACGGGTCGGCCACCCGGCCGGTGATGACCACGTCCGCCCCCGCCTTCAGCGCCCGCACGATGGGATCGGCCCCCAGATAGGCGTTGGCCGACACCAGACTGTCCGACAGGCCGGAAACGGGGGCGCCCGTCTCCTCCAGCGCCAGATCGCCGCGAGCGCGGATCACGCCGGTCACATCGTCGCCCGTGACAACGGCGATCCGCATCGGCGCCAGGCCCAGGAACCGCGCCATTGCGGCCACGGCGGCACCCGCGGCGTGGGGATTGGCGGCCCCCATGTTGGTGATGATGCTGATGCCGTTGCGTCGGCAGGCGGGAAGGACGGCGGCCATGCGGTCGACCAACAAGGGATCGAAGCCGGCGGACGGGTCGCGCCGCTTGGCCAACTGGGCCAGGGCGATGGTCCGTTCCGCCAGGCATTCGAAGACCAGGTAGCGGATGTCCCCCGCCTCGGCCAATTCCACCGCCGGCTCGATACGGTCGCCGGAATAGCCGGCACCGGTGCCTAGTCTGACGCGCTTCAACGCGGGGGCCTCCTGGTCACAGTCTTCAGAGGGGCAGCACGCCGATGACGACGGCCACCACCGTCATCAACAGCGTGGCGCCGAACAGATAGGGGATGCTGAATTTCTGGTGTTCCCCCAGCCCGATGCCGGTCAGCCCGATCACCAGGAAGGTGGCGGGCGTCAGGGGGCTGACGGGGAAGCCGGTGGTCATCTGGCCCAGCACCGCCGCCTGCGCCACGTGCACGGGCTGTCCCCCCAGGTCGGCATGGACGGAGGCGATGACCGGCAGGATGCCGAAGTAAAAGGAGTCCGGGTCGAACAGCAGGCTGAGCGGCATGGACAGCACGCCCAGGATGACAGGGATGTGCCCGGCCATGCCCTGGGGCATCACCGACACCGCGGCCGCCGCCATGGCCTTCAGCATGCCGCTGCCCTGCATGATGCCGGTGAAGGCGCCAGCGGCCAGCAGGATGCCGGCCATCATCAGCGCCGCCTTGGCGTGGGCGTCCACCCGGCGGCGCTGTTCGGCCACGTCGGGATAGTTCAGCACCAGGGCCACCACCGTGCCCAGCATGAACATGACCACCGGATCGACCCAGCCGCCCACCATGACCGTCATCACGGCGATGGTCAGGACCAGGTTCACCCAGAACAGCCGGGGGCGACGCAGCGCCCGCTCCTCCGCCGTCAGCGGCCGGTCGGCCACCGGGACGACAGCGGCACCCGGCAGCGTTCCAGCCAGGGCCAGGCGCCGTTCCTCCCGCCGGCCCAGCCACCAGGCGGTGGCGAAGACGAAGGCCAGGCCCGCCACCTGAACCGGCACCAACGGCCGGAAGATGTCGGACACGGGCAGATGCAACGCCGCCGCGGCACGGATCATGGGCCCCGTCCAGGGCAGGAAATTGACCCCCGCCGCCATCGAGGTGACGCAGGCCAGGACGCGCCGGTCCATGCCCAGCCGGTCGAACAGTGGCAATAGGGCGGGAATGGTGACCAGGAAAGTCACCGCCCCCGACCCGTCGAGATGGATCAGCAGGGCCAGAAAGGCGGCCCCCACGGTGATGCGCCAGGGCCGGTGCCCCACCAGGCGCAGAATGCGGCCGATGATGGGGTCCAACATGCCGGCATCGGTGACCACCCCGAAATAGAGGATGGCGAAGACGAACATGCCGGCGACGGGGGCGATGGCCTTGATCCCGTCCAGGATGAAGCGGCTGGTTCCCAGCCCGAAGCCGCCCAGCAGCGCGCCAACGACCGGCACGGCGATCAGGGCCACCAGCGGCGACAGCCGGTTGCCCAGGATGGTCAGGAACAGGACGGTGACCGTGCCGAAACCCAGTACCGCGAGCATGCCCATCCCCCCTTTGCCGTCCCCGCCTCCGGTTCCGCCCGGACGTCAGGGCCGATCGGCGCCTGATCATTACGCTTCTAGGGTTAGGGAGAAAGACTCGATAAGGGAAATAGATTTGTTCTATATTTATGATATAAAAAATTAATTAATTCCATCCTGCGTCACCCCGGCGGCTTTCGGCGATAACTAAAATCTATCAATCGCATAAAGTTAATCTAATTCCTTCAAGAGCGCCCGCATGGCATTCCCAAGGACAACGAACAGAATGGGACGGGAGGACGCGATGCGGGCGATGAATTGGACGGCGGCGGGCGCGCTGATGGTATGGGCGCTGGCCGCACCGGCGGCCAAGGCCGCGGCCCCAACCACAGACTGCGCCAGCTTGGCCGGACGCACCCTACCCGAGGCCCGCGTCCTGTCGGCGGAAGCTATTACCGCCGGTCGCTACAAGGCGCCTGACGGCACCGTCACCTTCCCCGACCTGCCCGCGTTCTGCCGGGTGGTGGCCCTGGCGGAAACGGATGTGAAGGTGGAAGTTTGGCTGCCCCAAGCCGGATGGAACGGCCGGTTCCAGGGGGTGGGCAACGGCGGTTTCGCTGGCAACTTCAGCTATTACGCCATGGGCCCGGCCCTGCGCGCGGGCTATGCCGTGGCCGGCACCGATACGGGCCATGGCCCGGCGGAGGGCAAACCGGGCACCCGCCTGGATTGGATGCATGACCCGACGCAGTTGGCCAACTGGGGGCACAACTCCATCCACCGCATGACCATCGCCGCCAAGGCCATCGTCGCCGCCCACTACGGCACGCCGGCCGCCCACGCCTATTTCGAGGGCTGTTCCACCGGCGGCGCCCAGGCCATGACGGAGGCGGAGTATTTCCCCGGCGACTATGACGGCATCCATGCCGGCGCGCCGGGCATGAACTACACGCGCCTGATGATGAGCTTCCTGTGGAGTTCGCGGGCGACGCTGCTGGATCCCGCCAGCACCCTGCCAGCGGAGACGCTGGCCCTGCTGCACAAGGCGGTGCTGACCGCCTGCGACGCCGCCGACGGTGTCAAGGACGGGGTGATCGAGAACCCGCCGGCCTGCCATTTCGACCCGGCCACCCTGCAATGCCCCGCCGGTGCCACAGACACTGCCGCCTGCCTGACGGCACCGCAGGTGACGGCTGCGCGCGCGCTGTACGCCGGCCCCCGCAACCCACGCACGGGCGAGGCCATTTATCCCGGCCTGGTGCCGGGCAGCGAATGGGGTTGGGACCTGCAGCAGGGCAAGCTGCTGGAAGCCTACGTCATCCCCCTGTTCCAGAACATGGTCTACGATAACCTGTCGTGGCGCTGGCAAGACTTCGACTTCGACCATGACGTGACGCTGACGGACGAAAAGGTCGGCGCCACCATCACCGCCGTCTCCCCCGACCTGTCGGCCTTCCAGGCGCGGGGCGGCAAACTGATCATGAGCCAGGGCTGGGCCGACCAGCTGAACGCCCAGACCTATCCCATCCACTATTACCACGCCGTGGCGGGCACGCCCGACCCGGCCCAGGCGCGGGCGCGGCTGGGCGGCTATTTCCGGCTGTTCATGGCGCCGGGCATGGGCCATTGTTTCGGCGGCCCCGGCCCCAACCGCTTCGACGCGGTGGCGGCGTTGCGCGCCTGGGTAGAACAGGGCAAGGCGCCTGAGTGGCTGGTGGCGGCCAAGCACGCCGATGACCGCGACCCCACCTCCGCCGTGCTGCGGACCCGGCCGCTATGCCCCTACCCCAGCGTCGCCCGGTGGTCGGGCAAAGGGTCCAGCGATGAGGCCGCCAACTTCACCTGCGCCGCGCCCCAGTGAAGGGCGCCCAGTGAAGGGGGTATGGCGATCCCGCCTCACTCGGCGGGCATGCGCAGCACCGGCTTCACCGTACGGCCCGTTTCGGAATCCCGGATGGCCTGGTTGATCTCCGCCAAGGGATAGAAGGTGATCAGCCGGTCGAAGGGGAACTGGCCGGCGAGATACAGGCCCACCAACGTTGGAATGAAGCGGTGGGGATCGGCGTCGCCCTCGACGATGCCGCGAATGGTGCGGCCGCCGCTCATGAGGTGGCCGCCGTCCACCGGCAAGGGCTGGCCGAAGGGCATGGCGCCGACCAGGCCGCAGACACCGCGCGGCGCCAGGCAGCGCACGGCGTCGCCGACAACCGGCAGGCGGGCGGTGGTGTCGAGGGCGAAGTCGACGCCGACCCCGCCGGTCAGCGCCATGATCTCATCCACCACGGCGGCGCGGCTGGCGTTGAAGACATGGGTGGCGCCTAGTTCCAGCGCCAGGTCCAGCCGGGCGTCCACGAGATCGACGGCGATGATGGGGGAAGCCCCCGCTACCCGCGCCGCCATCACGGCGCTGAGCCCCACCGCGCCGGCGCCAAAGACGGCCAGGGAGCGGCCCTGGGGCACCTTCAAGGCGTTCAGGACCGCGCCCGCCCCGGTGAGGATGCCGCAGCCCAGCGGCCCCAGGATGTCCAGGGGCACGGTGGAGGGAACCTTGACCACGTTGCGCTCATGGCACAAGGCATGGGTGGCGAAGGACGACTGGCCGAAAATATTGGCGCCGAGGGTCTGCCCCGCCCAGCCCAGGCCGCTGCTGCCATCGATACGCCGGCCACTGAAGTTGCGGCCGAAGAAGTCATGGCAATAGGCCGGCAGGTGGTCGTTGCAGGAGGGGCAGGCGCCGCAGGAATTGAAGCTCATGACCACGCGGTCGCCGGTTGCGACGCCCGTCACCCCCTCCCCCACCCGGACGACGATACCCGCCCCCTCATGCCCCAGGACCGCCGGCGGCGGCACCGGCAGTTCCTGATCGCGCATGGCCATGTCGGTATGGCAGACGCCGGTGGCGACCACGCGCACCAGCACCTCCCCCGGGCGGGGGTCCTCGATCTCCACGGTTTCCAGGGTCAGCGGGGCCTTGATGCCGTGGGCCACGGCGGCGGTGATCTGCATGGGGAAAGGAATCCTTGACGTCTCACAGGGGCGAAAGGTGGGCGTTCACATGGGATAGGCTGGCGCCTGCGGCTGGGTGGTGACCCAGCGCCAGGTGCTGAATTCCTCCCAGTTCGCCGGGCCGCTGATGCGGCTGCCGTTGCCGGACGCGCCCATGCCGCCGAATGGCGCCTGCGGCTCGGCCACCACCGTCTGGTCATTGATGTGGACATGGCCGGCGCGCAGCCGGGCACCGACCCGCGTGGCCCGGTCCACCGAACCGCCGATGACACCGGCGGCCAGCCCGTAATCGCCCCGGTTGGCCAAGTCCACGGCCTGGTCCTCCGTGGCGAAGGCGGTCACCACCGCCACCGGGCCGAAGATTTCCTCATCGAAAGCCGGCATGCCCGGCGCCACCCCCGCCAGCACCGTGGGGGCGTAGCAGCGGCCGTCGTGGGTACCGCCGGTCACCAGCGTCGCGCCCGCCGCCACGCTGGCCTTCACGATGGCATCCACCCGCGCCACCTGGCCGGGGTCGATCAGGGGGCCGATGATGGCGCCGTCCAGCGGGTCCCCCACCGGCAGCGCCTGGGCCTTGGCGGCCAAGCGGGCGACCAGGGCATCGTGCAGGCCCTGATGCACCAGGATGCGCCCCGTACTCATGCAGATTTGGCCCTGGTGCAGCCAGGCGCCCCAGGCGGCGTTGGCGGCGGCCAGCTCCACATCCGCATCCTCCAGGATCAGCAGCGGGTTCTTGCCGCCCAGTTCCAGTTGCACCCGCTTCAGGTGGCGCCCCGCCAGCTCGCCCACCTTTCGGCCGGCGCCGGTGGAGCCGGTGAAGGTGATCATGGCGATGTCAGGATCGGCGCACAGCGCCTGCCCCACCTCCGCCCCGCCGGGCAGGACATGCAGCAGGCCGGGCGGCAGGCCGGCGGCGGCGAAGGCCTGCGCGATCAGGAAGCCGCCGCTGACGGGGGTGCGGGGGTCGGGCTTCAGCACCACGGCATTGCCGGCGGCCAGCGCCGGCGCCACCGCCCGGATGGATAGAACCAGCGGGAAGTTGAAGGGGGAGATCACCCCCACCACACCCAGTGGAACCCGCTCCGCCACGCTGGTCCGCGCAGGGGTGGACGCCAGGATGCGCCCGCCCGGTTCCAGCGCCATGGCGGCGGCATGGCGCACGAAGCCCACCGCGTGCTGGCCCTCCACCGCCGCCTTGGGTGCGGAGGACCCGCTTTCCCGCATCAGCCAACGCGACACCACCTCCGCCATGTCCGCCAGGGCGCGGGCAGCGGCCTCCAGGACCTGGGCGCGCGCCTCGCCGCCCCGGGCGGCCCAGTCGGCCTGCGCCGCCGCCGCCGCCCGCGCCGCCGCGCGCGCATCCGCCGGTTCGGCCCGGCCCACGGCGATCAAGGGGCGGCCGGTGGCCGGCTCCACCACGTCGATGACGCCGCCCGCCAGCGCCGGGGTCCAGGCGCCGGTGTACAGCCGGCCGCTCCACGGCCCGTCCATCATTTGCGTGTCCATGTCGGATGGTCCTGTTCTGGCTCAGTATTTGTACTTGAGCGTGGCGTACCATTGGGCCGGCGGGCTGTAGGTGCCGAAGATGACGCCGGCGGCGTCGTTCTCGTTGCCGGTGGTCAGGTAGCGGTCGTTGGTGATGTTGCTACCGCCCACGGTGGCCTGCCAGCGCTCGTCCGCCGTGGTGTAGGTGACGGAGGCGTTCACCACGTTGGTCGATTGCCGTTCCAGCAGCGCAGTGTTGGCGGTGTCGTTGTACATCGGGTTGGTGTGGGTGTAGTCGACGGTGAACCGCAGGCTGGCGCCGTTGGCGAGGTCCGCGGTGTAGGCCGGGCTGATGCTGAACTTCAGGTCCGGCGTCTTGGGCAGGCGGCTGTCCAGGGTGACGCCCACCACCCGGGGATCGACGCTGGTGTAACGGGCATGCAGATAGCCCAGCGTGCCGTCCAGGGTGAAACCACCGCCCAGTACGGCCTGGGCCTCCACCTCCCCGCCCCAGATTTCGGCGTCGCCGGCATTATGCAGGGTGGGTGAAACGCCTTCCTGGAAGTTCAGCTGGATACCAGTGTAGTCGGTGTGGAAACCGGCCACGTTGAGCCGCAGGTGCCGGTCCAGCAGTTCCGACTTCACACCCAATTCCACGGTTTCCGCCTTTTCCGGGCCGAAGCCGGGGGCGGTGCCGAGGGGGTTGGACAGGCGCGTGGTCCAACTGCCCGACTTGAAACCCTTGGACCAGGAGGTATAGGCCATGACGTCGTCGGTCAGGTGGTACTCGGCCCCCAGCCGGGGCGTGAATATATAGAAGTCCTTGGTGTTGACGCCGGCGGGATAGTAGCGCAACGGCTGCCCCGCCACCGGGAAGCCCAAGGCCGCGCGGCAGGCCTCCGACACCGGATAGCAGCCGGAAATCTTGTAGTTCAGGCCGTTCAGGTCGGACTGGAAGCCCTCGAACGTCTTGTGTTCCCAGGTGTAGCGACCGCCCAGGGTCAGGCCGATGCGGTCGGTCAGCTGATAGTTCAGGTGGCTGTAGGCGGCGACCGAGGTCGTGTCCAGATTGTTGGGACCGTCCAGCTGCAGCAGCCCCTCGTCGAAGGTGACGTAGTCGTGCAGGTTGCCGCCCTCATTGAAGAAATAGAGGCCGTTGACGAAATGCAGCCGGCCATCGAACGCCTTGCCCGTCAGCTGGAATTCCTGCGACGTCTGGTGCTGGTCCATGCTGAACGACAGTTCCGCGATGGTCAGGGGGGAACCGTCGGCGTCCATGCCCGTGCGCCACAGCAGGCGGCGATAGGCGGTGATGGACTTGAGGTCCAGATCCTCGCCCAATTCCCAGTCCAGGGTGTTGGCGACGCCGTAGGATTGCAGGCGGGAGAAGCTGAGCCCGTTGCCGTAGGTCTTGTCGATATCGCCCGTCAGGAACTGGTTGCCGAAGGTCAGGCGCGGCCCCGTGGTCAGGGCCGTGCCCACCACCGCCCGGGGCACGGTGCATAGGTTGGTGAAGTTGGGATTGCCGGCCACGCCGCTGATGGCGTTCAAGGTGGCCACCGGCAGGGTGACGCAGGCGTTGTACAGGGCGGACAGGCCGCCGCCCGTCACCGTGCCCAGCAGGCTGTTGGGTGTGGCCGACTGGTCTTCCTGGGTGTAGTCGGCGACCAGGGTGTCGGTGACGCGACCCGGCCCCTTCCAGAACAGCTTGGCGCGCACGGTCTGGCTGTTCTGCCCACCCTGGGTGTCCGAGGTGCCGGAGCCGGAGCGGGAGAACGCCGCCGTGTCGGTCACCGTCCCGGCGGCACCAGGGTAGGGCACCACCTGCTGATAGCCATCCCGCCGCTTGGAAGAAACGGTAATGGTGCTGAACAGCGTGTCGCTGAGTGGAATATCGGCCGAGGCCCCGACATCGATGCGGTTCAGGCTGCCGCCGGTGATGGACGCCGTGGCGTGATAGTCCTCCGCCGGCTGCCGGGTGACGATGCTGATGGCGCCACCGATGGTGTTGCGCCCGAACAGCGTGCCCTGCGGGCCCTTCAGCACCTCGATATGGTCGACGTCCATCAGGTCGCTGTTGGCGCCGACCGTGCGCGCCAGATAGATGCCGTCGACATAGACGCCGACGCCGGGGTCCAGGTTGAAGGCGAAGTCATCCTGGCCGATGCCGCGGATGGATGCCGACAAAACCGAGGTGGAACCCGAGAAGGGTGAGCCCGCATCCAGCGTGACATTGGGCGCCAGGCCACCGATACGCTGGACATCGTCGATGCCCTTGCCCTGCAGCGCCTCGGCGGAGAAGGTGGACACCGCGATGGGAACGTCCTGGACGTTTTCCGCGCGCTTCTGCGCGGTGATGATCACTTCCTGGATCTGGTCCTGGGCGGGGGCCTTCTCCGCCGCCAAGGTCGGCGGCGACAACACCGCCGCCGACACCCCGGCCAATAGACCCAACCGCCATAGAGCGGGCTTACGCCCTTTATTCATCGCCATCCTGTCGCCTCCCGTTCCAGTCCGGGCCTTGCGTGGCCCGGTTACCGATGACGACAGGGAAGCACGGGATACGCGGCCGGATCTTGGAAGGGAGCGAAGGGGATTTGACGCCGGGCGAAGGGAAATGTCCGGCCGTCATTGCGGCCCGCGATAATCCCCCCACGCCTTGCGCCGCGCGGCGTTCGGATCACGCTCTTCGCGATCCTCCCGGTCGATGATCCGCGTCCGGCGCGTTTGCGGGTCATAGGTCGGCCAGCCGGGCGACCCGCCTTCCGCGAAATCCAGGAAGGCGTCCTGGAAGCGGCGGCTGACCTGTCGGGAAAGGCGGCGGCGTAACAGGTCGAAGCGGCCCAGGTCACCCTCCCCCGTGGTGCCGAACAGCAAGGGCAGGTCCAGCGCGTGCGTGGCGCCCCCGAACACCAGTCGCGTCAACGGGGTGGCATAGTCGATGCGGTACATCCAGGTATCGGCGAAGGCCGCGTGCGCCTGCGCCATCTGGACCGACGGCGTCCAGAAGACGAAGTCTCCGCCCATGTCGATGGCCGCCCGGCGGGAGGGATATCCGTCATAGGCGGCGGCGACGCGGTCACGCACCGCCGGTTCCGTCGCCTGGAACATGGCCTCCAACCGCGCCACCCGGCTGGGCAGCAGTGGCAGCCCCTTGTCCAGGATGGCCGCCTCGCGGGCCATGGTGCCGATGACCAGCGGCACGCGGTGGGCCGCGCCGGTACGGAACGCGTCGACCGGATGCAGCGGCAGGAAATCGCCGTCGACGACCGGCGACATGGCCAGCACGCCGGGGTGCTTGTCCGGCGCCTCATCATAGAACAAGCGGAAGGATGCCTCGACCAGCCGGTCGGCCGGCAGCTGGCGCAAGGCCCGGCCCACGCCCCCGTCGGCGATATCGATGCCCAGCGCGATCAGCAGGTCGCGCGCCAGCGCCGTATGGCGCGACCGGCCAAGGATGCAACTGGCTGCCGGGCTCATCGCGAAGGCGCGGTGGAACAGGCCGGCCGCCGACGGCGCGCACATCAGGCACAGCACCGACATGGCGCCCGCCGAATGGCCGACCAAGGTCACATTGTCCGGGTCCCCGCCGAAGGCGGCGATGTTGCGCCTTACCCATGCCAGAGCGGCGACCTGGTCGCGCAGGCCAAGATTGCTCTCCAGCGGCTGATCCGGTGTCGACCAGGCGCTGAAGTCGGTGAAGCCGAACACGCCGAGCCGGTAATTGAGACTGACGAAGATGACATCGCCATCCTTGACCAGACGGTCGCCCCGATACAGCACCCCGCGTGAGCCGCCCAAGGCGAATGCCCCGCCGTAAAGCCAGACCACCACCGGGCGGGGCGAGCCCGACACCGGCACGGGGGCGGAGATGTTCAGGGTCAGGCAATCCTCGGACATGGGCGTGGCCTCACCAGCGCCACCCATGAACTCAAACCCGCGCCGCTGCATGGGAATGGCCCCGAAGGCATCCGCGACGAGCATGTCCCCATGGGGCTGAACCGGCTGGGGCGCCCGGAAGCGCCAGGGGCCGGTGGGCGGGGCCGCATAGGGAATGCCCAGCCACGTGCGGACACCGGCGTCGATGACGCCGTGGACATCCCCCTGTTCCGTTCGGACACGCAGGGTGTCCACCTCGTCCAGCGCCATCCCGCCTCCCCTTCATTAGCGTCGCCCTTGCCGATCCGGCGGGACGGTGGCGAAGCTAAGCATGCGCACCGGCCAAACTTCTTGGATGGGAGCGAAAAGAATTTGGCGCCAGGCGAAGTCGCCGCCCATTCACCGATCGATTTCATGGGTCCATGAATTGTTGTGAGCAATAACATTTGAGTTTATGCTAGCGCCAGAAGAACGGAGGCGCGGGACCGGCCATCGCCCGGACCACGGCGCGGAAAAAGCAGGGAGGAAAAAGGACCATGGGCCTCATGGAGCGCTTTTCCGTGGACGGCGTCGCCCCGGCGCGGCGCCGGCATCATTGGAACGACATCGTCAGCCAGGCTTTTCCCAATGTCGCCGTCGATCCCGGCGAGGATGACTTCAGCGCCCATCTGGTGCGCCAACCCCTGGGGCAATTGGACTTCGCCTATGTGCACTCCGGACCGGCCACCGTCTGCCGCCTGCCCCAAGGCCGGCCCCAGCAACCGGAAGAGCCCTATTTCAAGATCCATGCGCAGCATCGGGGCAGCAGTCTGAACCGGCAAGGCGGACGCGAAGCCGTGCTGAGCGAGGGGGATTGGACCCTGTGCGACAGCCGCAGCCCCTATTCGATCACCTTTGCCGAGACCAACCAGATGCTGGTGGTGAAACTGCCCCAGTCCTTGCTGACCCGGCGGGTGCCAGACCCCGATCGTCTTGTCGGCATGCGCATGGGGGCGGAGCGGCCGGAATCCAGGATGCTTTTATCCATGCTGCGATCCCTGGCCCCCCAACCCGACCTGCCCGGTGAACCCGGCTGGACCGGCGCCGTGGCGGACATCCTGTTGGACGTTCTGGCCCTGGCCTACCGATCCGACACCATCGCCGGTACGACCGGGAACGGATCGGGGGCCGCCATGGACGGTACCCCCACCCATGGGGCGCTATCGCACTGGACGCGACAGGTGCGGGGCTATGTGGACGCCAACCTGCGCGATCCCGGCCTGAACAGCGCCCAGGTGGCCGCGGCCCTGGGCATTTCCACCCGCTATGTACAGATGGCCTTCGCCAGCCTGGGCACCACCGCCACGGCCTACATCCTGGCCCGACGCCTGGACCTGGCAGCCACCCTCCTACGGTCACAACGCGACGTTCCCGGCGCCAGCATCAGCGACATCGCCTATGATGTCGGTTTCAACGACCTGTCCCACTTCAGCCGCAGTTTCCGCGCCCACTTCGGCATCAGCCCGCGATCCTACCGGGCCAGCCACTGACCTATCCCGATGAACATTGCGCCCCGGGGGCTGGGAACAACCGACCCGGTGGCGCCGTCCCGCTTAATTCACAAGGTTGGTCTGGGATTTTTCCTGGCCAATGCCACTTACCATATGCAAAAGATTATAAATGATACGGATCGTCTATTAACTGAAATTTAGCGACCCTATGGCTTATATTGCCCATCCACACGGAAGGATAGGATAGATGTTTAATTTTAAGAGCAAAGATAAGGCCATCACCAGGAAAGTGTCCGCCATCGAAGCCTTGCGGGCAAAGGTCATGGTAGCGGACGAGAACCTGAATATCGTTTATGTAAATCCTTCCGTTGTTACATTATTGCGTGAAGTCCAGGCGGATTTACGTAAGGAGCTACCATTACTTAATGTCGACAAACTAGTTGGTAGCAACATTGATATATTTCATAAGAATCCGGCACATCAGCGTGGCATGCTGGCGAAATTAACCAAGCCGTACTCCGCGACCATCAAGGTTGCGGAACATCAGTTCGACCTGCTGGTCACACCGCTGACCGAGGACGGGCGGCGCATCGGCTTCGTCGTCGAATGGTCGGACGCCAAGGAGCGGCTGGAGAACCTGGACTACGCCAACCAGATGTCGGCCATCAAACGGTCGCAGGCGGTCATTGAGTTCACCACCGACGGCATCATCACCAAGGCCAACGACAATTTCCTGAATGTGATGGGCTATCGCCTGGATGAGGTGGTGGGCAAGCATCACCGGATGTTCGTGGAAAAGGACTACAGCACCAGCAGCGAATACGCCCAGTTCTGGGACACGCTGAAGCGAGGCGAGTACCATGCCGCCCAATTCAAGCGCATCGCCAAATCCGGCAAGGCCGTCTGGATCGAAGGCGCCTACAATCCGATCTTCGATGAGAAGGGCCAGGTGACCAAGGTGGTCAAGTTCGCGGTGGACGTGACGACCCAGGTCAACCTCCTCGGCAACCTGAAGGTTCTGATCGATCAGAACTTCGGTGAGATCGAACGGGCGCTGGGACAGTCGACGCGCGAATCCGCGTCCGCCGGTGCCGCCGCAGGCACCACGGCGAACAGCGTGCAGATGGTGGCCGCCAGCGCCGAGGAATTGGCCGCGTCCATCGGCGAAATCTCGCAAAGCATGTCCCGCGCCCGGGTCGCGACCGACAGCGCGTTCGACCGCACCGTCACCGTGGGCGAAAGCACCGACCGGCTGGCGGCCGCCGCGCAGGCCATGAACGGCATCGTCGGGCTGATCAACAACATCGCGGGCCAGATCAACCTGCTGGCGCTGAACGCCACCATCGAGGCGGCGCGCGCGGGTGAGGCCGGCAAGGGTTTCGCCGTCGTGGCCAGCGAGGTGAAGAACCTGGCCAACCAATCGGCCAAGGCGACAGAACAAATCTCCGGCGAGATCGAGGGCATACAGTCGACCTCGACCGAGGTGGCCGCCGCCCTGGCCGCCATCCGCGAGGCGGTGTCCACCGTTCGCGAGCATGTTTCCGGCACGGCGGCGGCCGTCGAGGAGCAAAGTGCCGTGACCCGCAGCATGTCGACCAACATGCAAAGCGCATCCGCCGACGTTTCCACCGTGACCGCCAGCGTCACCGCCATCTCCGCCGCCATCGGCCAGGTGACGGCGGCGGTGGACAAGACCAAGGAAGCGGCCCAAGTGCTGGTTCGCTGACACTCGGTCGGTCGGGGGACGGCTGAACAGCCGACCCCCGCCGCCGCCCTACCCCAAGCGTCGGCGCAGGCGGCGCAGGCCGACAACGACCCCGGTCACGCTGAAAGCCAAGCCCAGGCTGAGCAGGGCCAGTTGCACGGTGGCGCGCAGGACCGGCCGGCTGGCCAGCCCGGGAACGGTGAAGGTGTGCAGCGCATAGTACAGCCAGGCGTAGAGCTTGCGGCTGTCGTCCATCACCGCGCCGACACGCCCGGTCAAGACATCGACATAGATGTCCGCGCGCACCGGGGCCGGGGTGCTGAACCGCCGCATCCCGGGCGGCAGGCCCTCCGCCAACAGGTAGAGGTCGTCGGCCCCCGGCGTGGCGCCCTCGACCGCGTCGGGCCAGGCGGCGCGAACAGCCTGGGTCAGCAAATCCGGGGGCAAGGTCGCCGCCGGTCGGTCCCCGGCCAGCAACACCTGGGGCGCGCCGGAACCATGGGCGACCGCCACTCCCTGGCCCGCGATGATGGCGAAGTCGACCTCCGCCGCCGGCGCCAGCAGACGCAGGTCGGCAAGAGATAAGGCCGCGACGGCCGTGGGCAGGGCCCCGCCCCGCATCGCCGCCACATGGTCGGCCGGCGCCTCGCCGGTGGAAAACAGCCGGCCATGGTCCATGGACAGCCAGCCGCTGATGATCCAGGTGGCGACGAAGGTCCCCGCCACCAGCCCCGTCAGATGATGCCAGCCCAGCCAGCCGGGAAACGGGGTATAACGGGCCCGCCGGCCCCGGCGCGCCGTCACCGTGCGCTGGATACCCAGCCAAAGGCCGGCCATCGTCGTCAGCACGGCGCTGAACGACAGCCACCAGACGACTTGGTTCCATAAGCCCCAGTCCTGGCGCAGCGGAGTGACATAGACCCAATGCAGAACGGCGCCGCACCAATTCCACAAGCGCTCGCCTCGCGTGGCGCGCTGCGCCACCTCGCCCGTCAGGGCCGAAACGTACAGCCAGGTACCGGCCCCATCCCCGAGAACGACGCGGTAGTAGGGCCGGCCGGAATCGAAACGCTGGTGGACGATCCATTGGTCATAGGGGTAGGGCCCCTCCACCCGCGCCACCGCCGCGCCGGCGAACCGGGACGCCACCAGCGCCGCCTGGCCGGGGGTCAGCGTCCCCGCCTCCAGCCCCTCGTCCGCCGCGACCAGCCGATCCCCCCGCCCCGGGACCGTCACGACATAGATCGGGCGGCCGGCGCGGTTGATAAGGCGCAAGCCGGTGGCGGCGGGTGCCCCGGCCAGCGCGGCGGCGGGCGGCACCGTCAGGGCGCCCATATCGATCGTCGGCGACCCCGCCCACCGCGCCCCATCGGACAGGGCCGGAAAGGGCACGAAGACCATGACGGCGCCGCTGGCGAACCAGACCGCGAACATCAGGCACAGCAGGATGCCGGCCCAGCGGTGGAACCAGGCCAGCTGCCGCAGGGCCTCCGCCCCCCAGGGGCGTTTGGCCACCAACGGCGCCTCAGAACTTGGCGACAATGCCCACCTCCGCGCTGCGCGGCGCGCCCAGCATGACCTCGGAGGGATAATAGATGTCCGCCCACTGGGCGTAAGCCTTGTCGAACAGGTTGTTGATGCGCCCGGTCAGCATGACGCCGGGGGACAGGCGGTAACTGGCGTAAATATCCACCAGGGTGTAGCTGTCCAGGCTGACCGTGTTCGCGGCATTGGCGTAACGCTTGCCGATGTAGCGGAGGCCGCCGCCGATCTCGAGGGGCAGGCCGCCGATCTCCGACACGCTGGTCCACAGGTTGGCCGTCCATTTCGGGATGTTGGCCGGCTGCTTACCGCTGTCGTCCATACCGGTGTTGGTGTCGACGAAATAGCCGTAGTGGGTGTCGGTGAAGGCGGTGTTGGCGCTGATCGTCCAATGATCGGTCAGGCGCAGGTTGCCGGCCAGTTCCACACCCTTGGAACGCTGACTGCCGGCGGCGCTCAGCACATCCACGCCCGTCTGGACCAGGATGTTCTGCCGCAGGATGTCGTACAGCGACAGGGTGGCGTCGGCGCGATGGTCCGGGGTGTTGGCCTTCACCCCCACCTCGACCTGGTGCGACCGGGACAGGCCGAAATTCTCCGACGCGTTAGCGACGAAGATATTGGACCCCACCGGGTCCTGCCCCGTCGTGAAGGAAACGTAGGGGGTGATGACATCCTGGATGGTGTAAACGGCGCCGACGCGCCAGGTGCCCGACCGGTAGGTCCGGGTGAAGCTGGTGGCGGCGCTGTAGCTGCCGTCGAAATTATAATTCTTGCGGTCCAGATCCAGCACGTCGAAACGGCCGCCGGTGACCAGCTTCAACGCCGGCGTGACGTCCAGGGCGTCCTCGAAAAAGGCGGAGGCGTCGTCCCACTTGGTCGGGCTGTGTTTACCCTTCAGGGCCCCGAAAAGACCGGGATCGGGATTGAAGGGATCGACGCTGTCGCCGTCCGGGAAACCGCGGGTGCGGTCGAAATCCAGGTGGTTGTAATCGAACCCGGCCACCACCTTGTTGGGCAGCGAGAACAGATCACCCTGGTAGGTCACGCTGCCCTGGTCGCCGACCAGATCCTGCTTATGAAAGACGAAGAAGCGGTCACGGTCAACCAGGCGCGTGGTGGTGTTGAACTGATAGGTTTCCGCGTCGATCCAACGGCGGTCGGCATGAAAGTAATAGGCGAAATTCTCAAACGTCAGGTCGGATCGCGGCGTCCATTTCACCAGTAGTTGCGGCCATGTCTGCTCCCCATGGATGCGGGCGTCACTGACATTGTAGTTCACATAGCGCATGCGCTGGTCCAGCGTCTGGCCATCGCTGGCGGAGACGACGCCCTTCAGCGGCTGGGTCGCGAAGCTGGCCGGCACCAGGGGCGTACCGAAATAGGTGGACGGGTTGTCCTGCAGATAGTCCAGGGTCAGCTGGATTTCCCAGGTCTCCGCCGGGCGCCAGACCAGGGAGGCGGTGGCGTTGGTGGAATTGGCGCCCGCGCCGTGCACGTAGCCATCGGTGCCCGTGCGGCTGACATCCAGCCGCACCGCCAGCTTGTCCCCGACATGGGTGGTGCCCCCCACGCCCAGGTTGGTGGTGCCGAAGCTGCCGACCGTGGCCAGCAGGTCGACCTCCGGCGTGCCGAAGCTGGGGCCCTTGTTGACGACGTTGACCACGCCGCCGATGGCGCCCTGGCCATACAGCACCGAGGCCGGGCCCTTGAGGATTTCCACACTGGCGAGGTTGAAGGTGTTTTGCGGCCGGTTGGTCATGTCGGACGGACCGATGTACAGGCCGTTGCGCAACACGGTGATCTGGTCGCCGGTGAAGCCGCGCATGGCGAAGGACGACGGGTCCCCGGGCGACCCGCCCGAAGTGACGCCCGGCAGGCTGTCGGCCGCCTGTTCCACGGTGGCGAAGCCGCGCCCGATCATCTGGTCGCTGTCGATGACATCAAGCGTCGCCGGCGTCTCCCGCGCGCTCAGCCCCAGGCGGCTGGCGGTGGGGGTGAACTGTTCCAGGGACCGTGTCTTGGCGGCGGTAATGGTGATGACGTCCACCGGCTGGTCCGCCGCCGCTTCCTGCGCCTGTGCAAACCCGCTCCAGCCCACCGCCAGGGCCAACGGCGCCGACATGCCCATGAACCGGCCCCACCGCATTCCTCTCAAACGCCCCATACCAATCCCCATGCGTCTATCCGACGGGGCGGTTCCCATCCGTCCCAGTCGGCATTCTTGTCGTAAGCGCCCCGTGCCGTGGCCAAGAGCCACGGTCACAAGGCAGGTTCAAGGAAATCTGGCCGCTGTCGCTCAGAAGCTGATCCGGGACCGGACCACCGCGCGGAACCGGGGCCCCGCCAGCAAGGCGACAACGGCGAGAGCGGCCCCCACCCCCAGGAAGGTGAAGGTGGCATCATCCAACTCGATGCCATGCCCCGTCATCTCCATCAGGTCGACCAGCGCCATGGCGTAGGACAAGCCGACGATCAGCCAGCCAACCGCCCGGCGATAGCGCTGGACCACCGCCCCCTTGACCACCCCTGGGGCCGCCCCTGTGGCGTCGCGTGACCGCAGCAGCCGACTGACGATCTGGCTGTCCAGCGTGTCCGTGATGATCATTCCGGCTGCGAAAACAATCATGATGCTCGCGACGGCCGCGATCCCGCCCCGGGTCGACGCCGCAGCGCCCCAGGCGGCCGCCTGGGTGGCCGTGTCGAAAACCAGGCCGAAAATAAGGCCCGTGACGATGACCGCCAGCGGGTGGGTATTGGTGCGCAACGACACCGGCAGGATTTTGGTGCGCCACACGACCGGGACGTAGCCGTGCCGACGGCATAGCGCCATCAGGTTCAAGGTGCCCACCAGGACCAACAGCGCGAAAACGGCGATATCCACCCCGGTGGCGAACCAGGCCGGCAGGACCAGTTGGCCGGCCAGCAAGGAGACGCCGAGGGCCACCCCCGCCACGGCCAGGCTGTGGCCCACCGCGAACAAGGTACCCGTCCAGCGCGACAGGCCGGGGCGCTGATCGACCGAGCGGAAGACGATGTTGTCGATGACCGCGACATGGTCGGGATCGAGGCCATGCCGCAAGCCCAGAAGGAACATGAGGCCCAGGGCCGGGGCGGTCAGGGCCTGGGCGGTCAGGGGAGCGTCGGTCATGGACGGGCTTCCGGCAGCGGCATGCGCGCCTCAAGGTCGAGAATGCCGATGCGGCCGTCCTCATCCCCCAGGCCAGGCGCGTGCCCTGGTCGTTCCAGGAAAGCGCCTTGATCGGGGCGCCCGTGAGGTCGACATCCAGCGCGCCATCATCGGCGGGGCGCGACAGCAGGACCGCCCCATCGTCATAGCCGATGGCCAGGATGTCCTCACGCGGGTGGAAGGCCACACGGCTGACCACGGCATAGCGGCTTTCCGCCAGCAGCAGCGGCGCCCTGCCCATGGGGCCGGTCTTGCCCTCGAATGGCCAAAGGACGGCCGCCCGGGCCCCGCCGGTCGCCAGCCACTTGCCCCGCCTGTCCCAGGAGAAGCTGCGGGTCTTGGCGACATATCCCGGCATGCGCATGTCATGCCGCTCCGGCAGTCGCCAACCGTGCAGACCCGTCTCCTGAAGGGCGGTGATGAAATAGCGCCCGTCCGGGCTCATGGCGCAGGCAAGGTGGGACCCCACCCAGTTCAGCGCCACCTGTCCCCCGGTGGCGGAGGAGGCATAGTACAGGGTGGCGCCGTTGTAGTGCGCCACGCCCAGGCGCTTGCCCTTGCCGTCAAAAGCCAGGCCGCCGACGCTGGAGCCGACGGTGTAGCTGTGGGTGGGTGCGGCCGACCCCTTGGCCCAAACGGCGACCTCGCGCCCGGCCGCCGCCGCGATCAGGCCCGATGACGGGCTGGCGATGAGGTGTTCCACCCAGCGCCGCCCGAAATGGCCCAGTTGCTCCACCTGGCCATCGACCGTCACCCGCTGGACGGCGCCGTCATCCCCGCCGGTGATGATGGAAGAGCCATCGGGGTGGAGGCACGCGCTCAAAATGGCGCCGCGATGCACCATCCAGAGGGCCGTGTCCGTCCCACGGGACAGGCGCCGCACGCTGCCATCACCCAACGTCGCCAAGAGGAGGTCGCCCAGCCACAGCAGGGCCGTGGGCTCGGCACCGACCGACACGCGGCGGCCACACCGGTTCACCAGCGTGTCAGCCTTGGGGTTCATGGCGAGGTTCATGGCGCCCTGCATCAGGAGACCGGAACGGCGCAGGCCTCGAACCCCTGGCGCAGCGCGGCCGCGTCCAGGTTCCGGCCGATGAAGACCAGCCGGCTGGTCCGGGGCTCATCCGGCTTCCAGTCGCGTTGGTACGTTCCCTGGATCAGCATATGGACACCCTGGACCACATAGCGCTGCTCCTCCGCCGGGAAGGCCAGGATGCCCTTGAGGCGAAGGATGTCCTGCCCCCGTTCCATGGTCAGCTGCTGCAGCCAGGGAATGAAGCGCTCGGGCCGCAAGGGGACATCGGAGGTCAGCGACACCGAGGCGACCGAATCGTCATGCTCGTGGTCGTCCTCGGACAGGAAATTGGGTTCGATCTTCAGGATGCGGTCGAGATCGAAGGCGCCGCGTTCCAGCACCTCCGGCAATGGCACGACGCAGTTCAGCGTCTCATGCAGCCGGGCTTGGCTGTTGATGGCCTGGATGCGCCGGCGCACCTCCTGAAGCTGCTCGCCGGTCACCAGATCGGTCTTGTTGAGCAGGATGACGTCGGCGAAGGCGATCTGCTCTTCCGCCTCATGACTGTCCGCCAGCCGCGCCAGCACATGGCGGCAATCCACCACGGTGACGATGGCGTCCAGGTTGACGCGGGCGCGCACCTCCTCATCCACGAAGAAGGTCTGCGCGACGGGGGCGGGGTCGGCAAGGCCGGTGGTCTCGATGATGATGGCGTCGAAGCCGCCCTTGCGTTTCATCAGGCCTTCGATGATGCGGATCAGGTCGCCCCGGACGGTGCAGCAGATGCACCCGTTGTTCATTTCGAACACTTCCTCGTCGGCATCGACCACCAGGTCGTTGTCGATGCCGATTTCACCAAATTCATTGACGATCACCGCATACTTACGGCCGTGGTTCTCGCTGAGAATCCGGTTCAGCAGCGTGGTCTTCCCGGCGCCGAGATAGCCGGTCAGGACGGTGACGGGAATGGACGGGGCCGGGGCCATGGAACGCTCCAAAGAAATGTTATGTTATAACGTAACGTATTTCGCCGCCAAACTCAACCCTGCCCGACGGTGGACGGTCGCTGGTTTCGGCACCGCTCCGTCCTAGCTTATTGAGGAGATTCCGTTCATCGCCCCCAGGACTACGAGCCCACCCTTCCCGTGTTCCGATCCCTTCGCACCCGCCTATTCGCGCTTCTCGCCATCGTGGTCATCGCGGCTTGCGCCATCGGTGTCCTGATGATCGGCCTGTTCCAGCGGTCGACCGCGGCCCAGGTTGGACAGATGGAGGCTGAAATCAGCCGCGCCTGCGAGGCGCAGGCCAGCGCCTTCCGCTTCTATGCCGCCGGCTGGCATGACCATGCCTCCGCCGTCAGCGCCGCCACCTTCCGCGATGGGCTGGAGGCGGTGGTGCAAAGCGCCCTGCGCGACCATCCCGGGATCGAGGGCGGGCTATGGCGGGAGGGCGACGGATCGCTGGCCTACGCCTATCCCACCTATGAGGGCGGCCCCAAGACCGACCTGCCGCAGGCGGAAGCCGGGCGCATCCAGGCGGCCAACGAAGCGGCCCTGGCCCAGGGTCACCCGGTCAACGCCCGCTATGCCGGATCGACCGAGGTGCTGCTGCTGTCCGCCTGCCCGCTGCCCGGGCCGCTGTCGGGCCTCACGGCCTGGACCATGACCCGGGTTCGGACCCTGGGCGGGCATGGCTATCAGCAACTGATGATCGGCCTCGGCCTGCTGCTCACCACCGTGCTGGCCGCCGTCGTGCTGCTGACCCAACTGACCATGACCTGGTCCCGCCATATCTCCCGGATCGAAGCGACGCTGGCCGCCCATGACGTCAATGACCTGCCCCGCCTGCCCGCGACGGGGGAACGGGAACTGGACCGTATCGTCCGGGCCCTGAACGAGGCGGGGGACCGGCTGGCGGCGGCGCGTCAGCGGGCGGAGGGCATGGCGCGGGAGATGGCGGCCAGCCAGCGCCTGGCCGCCATCGGCCGCATCACCGCCGGCGTGGCGCACGAAATCCGCAACCCCATCGCCGCCATGAAGCTGAAGGCGGAGAACGCCCTGGCCGGCGACGCCGGCCGGCGGGAACAGGCCTTGACCGCCATCCTCGATCAGATCGACCGACTGGACCTGCTGCTGCGCCGGCTGCTCAGCGTGACGGAACGGGACGTGCCGGAGCGCCAAGAGGTCGCCCTGGCAAACTTCCTGGACGGCCTCGTACGACGGCATACCGATCTGGCGGCAGCACGAGGCATAAGGCTGAACGCCGAGGCCGCCACACCGCGCGCCCGGTTCGATCCCGAACAGATGGGCCGGGCCCTGGACAACCTGGTCCTGAACGCCGTGCAGGCGGCGCCAGCGGGCACCGCCGTGCAGGTTCGCGCCCACCGCGCCGGCGATCGCCTGGTCCTTTCGGTGCGGGACCTGGGGGACGGGCCGCCGCCCGCCCTGCGGGACGACCTGTTTGAGCCCTTCGTCACCGGGCGGGCGGAAGGGACGGGGCTGGGCCTGTCCATCGTCCGGGAAATCGCGGTCGCCCACGACGGCATCGCCCGATTCCGCCGCGACGACGGCGCAACCACCTTCGAAATGGTGCTGCCATGGCAACCGTGCTGATTGTCGATGACGATGCCGCCCTGCGCGACGCCCTGGGCGAGGTGGTGGGGGATTGCGGTCATACGGCGCTGCCCGCTCCCTCGGGCGAGGCGGCATTGGCCATCCTGGCGAACGAGGCGGTGGACGCCATGGTGCTGGACCTGCGCATGCCGGGGCTGGACGGGATGGAGGTGTTGCGCCGCGTGCGCGACCGCTTCACCACCCTGCCCGTGACGGTGCTGACAGCCCACGCCACCGCCGCCAACACCATCGAGGCCATGCGCCTGGGCGCGTTCGACCACTTGACCAAACCTGTCGGCCGGGCCGCGTTGACAGAGGCCCTGAACGGCATGCTGGCCCTGAACCGCAGCGGGGAAACACCCGGCGGCGCCACCTCCAGCCCGGCGGAGGGCCTGATCGGCGTGTGCGAGGCCATGCGCGCCGTGCAGAAGACCATCGGCATGCTGGCGGACAGCGACGCCACCGTGTTGATCACCGGGGAAACCGGCACCGGCAAGGAGGTGGTCGCCCGCGCCCTGCACGATCATGGCAGCCGGGCCGCCCGGCCGTTCGTCGCGGTCAACTGCGCCGCCATCCCCTCGGAATTGATGGAAAGCGAGTTGTTCGGCCATGTGAAAGGCGCCTTCACCGGCGCCACGGCCGACAGGATGGGGGCCTTTCGCCAGGCCGACGGGGGCACGCTGTTCCTGGATGAGATCGGCGACATGGACATGGCCCTGCAGGCCAAAATCCTGCGCGCCTTGCAGGAACGCTCGGTCACGCCCATCGGCGGCAAGCCCATGGCCGTGGATGTGCGGGTGGTGGCCGCCACCCACCGCGACCTGCGCCAGCGGGTGAGCGAGGGCGGCTTCCGGGAGGACTTGTTTTACCGCCTGCATGTCGTCCCCATCCATCTGCCGCCCCTGCGGGAGCGCCGGGCCGACATCCTGCCCCTGGCCGACTCCTTCCTGGCCCAAGCGGGGAACAAGACGGGAAACAAGGCGGGGCACAAGACCCTGGACGCCGATGCCGCCGCCCGCCTGGTGGCCTATCGCTGGCCCGGCAATGTCCGGGAGCTGCGCAACGTGGTCGAACGGTTGGCGGTGCTGGTCCGCGGCCCGGTGATCACCGCCGCCGACATCGGCTTTCTGGAGGGGGCGGGCGCCGGGTCGACGCCGGACAGCGCGGAAAGCGGGCTGGTGGAGGACCTGCCCACCGCCGTGGCGAAGCTGGAGGAGTCCATGATCCGCCGGGCGTTGGAACGATGTGGCGGCAACCGCGCGGAGGCGGCCCGGCTGCTGGGCATCCACCGCCCTCTGCTGTACGCCAAGATGAAGCGTTACGGCCTGGAAGCGTCCGAAGAGCGAACGCCCCCTGTTTCAAATCCGGACGAGGATGTGTCGGAGCAGTGACCCTATCTATCTGTAAATATTAGGAATCATTTCTGGCACGGTGCTTGCCAATTCCCTCCTGGTCCCCATAACCAGGAGTAAGTCTGATGCTTACCGTTCGGAACCTCGGCCTGTTGGCCGGCACCGCCCTGCTTCTGCTCCAGACCCAGGGTCATGCCCAGGTCGCCCCGCCGGTGGGCCCCCCACCGCCGCCGGCCGAAGCCGTGGGCGTCGGCCCGATCTACGACGCGACGCAGCTGCCGTCGATCAAGGGCGTCGTCCGTCAATTCACCCAGACGCCCCGGGGCGACGTCGACGGCCTGATCCTGACGGACGGCACGGAGGTGAAGACGCCGCCGCATCTGTCCAGCCAGATCGCGTACGCCGTCCGCCCCGGCAGCACCGTGGTCGTGCATGGCCTGCGGGCCGCGGCGTTGCCCCTGGTGCGCGCCGTTTCCATCACCGATGAGACGTCGAAGATCACCATCACCGATGAGGGCCCCGGCCGCCGCGTGGACCCAGCAGGCGTCCCCACCCTGTCCAGCGGACGGGTGCGCATGCCCCTGCATGGACCGGAGGGCGAGATCGACGGCGTGCTGCTGGACGACGGCACCGTGCTGCGGCTGCCGCCGGAAGCCTATCGCGGCGGCACCCGGCTTGAGCCCGGCCAGCCGGTCGTGGCCGAAGGGTCCGTCCTGACGACGCCGTTCGGTAAGGTCGTGGACGTGACGGCCCTGGGGGCCACGCGGGACCGCCTGGAGCCACTGGCGCCGCAGCCGCCGGGCCCGCCCCCGCCGCCGCGTCCCTGACGCCCTCCCCTTCCTGAACGAGCCCCCTTTAAAACGAGGACGATCATGCATTGGATAGACCCAGAACATCTACCGGTGATCCCCGGCCGCGTGACCCGGCTGTTGTTGAGCCCACGGGGCGAGGTTGACGGCTTTCTGTTGGGCGATGGCCTGGAGGTGCTCATGCCTCCCCACGTCGGTACCGCGGTGGCCGCGGCCTTGACCGGCAGCCACGACGTGACGGTCGGGATACGGGGCGTGAAGCTCAGGGCCGGTAACGTCGTCGCCGCCGTCGCCGTGGATCTACCCGACGGACGGCGCATCGCCGACAACGGTCCAGACCAACCCTCGCCCAACCACAGGCCACCGCCCCAGCCGGCGGTGGAGCGTACCCCGGCCACCACCATGGGCCGGATCGAGCGCCTGTTGCATGGCGGCAAGGGTGAGTTGCGCGGCGTCCTGCTGCACGGGGGCGAGCAGGTGCGTTTCGCCGCCGCCGAGACGGCGCCGCTGGCGATGGGGATACACATCGGCGCCCCCTTCGCCGCCGCCGGCGAGAGGGTGACGACCACGGCGGGGTCGGTCCTGGTGGCGCGGGCCATCGGCGCCAACGTCGATGAGCTGCGGGATCTGAAGCCCACCAGGGAGAAGCCGGGCAAGCCCAAGCCCAGTCCCAAGGCTGACCATGAGCAGGATGCCGATGCCGGCCGTCACGCTGGTTGAGGGTGGGATCTGGACGGTGGCTGCCGTTACGACCGGCGGCGTCATCGTCCGACCCTGGCGCCTGCCAGAGGCCGTATGGGCCATGGCGGGCGCCGCCACCCTGGTCGCCACGGCGCTGGTTCCATGGCGGCAGGCCTGGGGGGCCGTCGTGGAAGGCAGCGACCTCTATCTGTTCCTGATCGGCATGATGATGCTGGCCGAATTGGCCCGGCAGGAGGGGCTATTCGACTGGTTGGCCGCCATCGCCGTCAACCGGGCGGGCGGATCGGGTGGGCGCCTTTTCACCCAGATGTTCCTGATCGGCGTGGCGGTGACGGCCTTCCTGTCCAACGATGCCACCGCCGTGGTCCTGACCCCCGCCGTCTATGCGGCGGTGCGGGCCGCGGGCGCCACCCCGGCGCCCTATCTTTTCGCCTGCGCCTTCGTCGCCAACGCCGCCAGTTTCCTGCTGCCCATCTCCAACCCCTCCAACCTGGTGATGTATGGCGGCCACCTGCCGCCGCTCACCGACTGGCTGGGCCGTTTCGCCCTGCCGTCAGCCTTGGCCATCGGGGCGACGTTCCTGGCGCTTTTCCTGAGCCAGCGGTGCGCCCTCTCCGACCCCATCGCCCGGCGCATAGCCGTGCCGACGCTGACCAGGGGCGGCCGCCTCGCGGCCTATGCCCTGGCGGTGGCCGCCGTCACCCTGGTGGTGGCCTCCACCGCCGGCCGCCCCCTGGGGGGACCGACGTTCGGCGTGGCGGCCATGGCCGCCATCCTGCTGTGCGCGGTGGAGCGGCGGTCCCTGCCCCGCCTGCTCGGCCACCTGTCGTGGAGCACCCTGCCCCTGGTCGCCGGCCTGTTCGTCATGGTGCGCGCGCTGGGTCAGACCAGCGTCGTGGACCGGTTGGCGGAATGGCTGGGTCAGGCCGTCGGGGCGGGTGTGGGGCCATTGGATGCGGGACCGATGGGCGTCGGCCTCGCGGTGGCCGTCCTCTGCAACCTGATCAACAACCTGCCGGCGGGGCTGCTGGCCAACTCGGTGGTGGCCCTGGCGGCCCCGCCCGCCGCGACGGTGGGCGCGATGCTGATCGGCCTGAACCTGGGGCCAAACCTGTCCGTGACCGGGTCCCTGGCGACCCTTCTCTGGTTGGCCGCCCTGCGGCGGGAGGGGGAGGAGATCAGCGCCTGGCGCTTCATGCGCCTGGGTGCAGTGGTCACCCTCCCGGCCCTGCTGCTGGCCCTGGCCGCGCTTTCCTTGGGAGCACGCCTATGATTTCGACGCCCTTTAGGGGCAGCGTGGCACGGCTGTGCAAAAGCCTGAACGCGCTGGACGCCCTCAACTTCCTGCTGGCCGATGTGCGCGGCGCCCTGGGGCCATTCCTGAACGTCTACCTGGTCACCCAGCAGGGCTGGAGCCAAGCCGCCGTGGGCATGGTGACCATGGTGAGCGGCCTGCTGGGCCTGGCTGCCCAGGGGCCGGCCGGCGCCCTGATCGACGTCGTCCGCGCCAAGCGGGAACTGGTGGCCGCCGCCCTGGCGGTGTTGGCCATCGGCAGCGTCGTCATCTTCGCCGTGCCGACCTTCTGGCCCGTCCTGCTGGCCAATACCGTGCTGGCGGTGGTGGGCGACATCTTCGGGCCGGCCGTGGCGGCGCTGACCCTGGGGATGTACGCCCGGTCCCAGTTGGCGGGGCGGATGGGGCGCAATGGCGCCTTCGACCACGCCGGCAACGTGTTCATCGCCCTGGCCGCCGGGGTGCTGGGTCACCTTTTCGGCCAGCGGTCGGTCTTCCTGCTGGGGCCGTTCTTCGCCGTGCTGGCCATCATCGCGGTGCTGTCCATCCCGGCGGCGGCCATCGACCACCACCGCGCCCGGGGGCAGGACGGCCAGGGCCGTGACGAGAAGGCCGCCCGTCCGGCCCAGGGAACCGTGCGCGCCCTGCTCCGGTGCCGGCCACTGATGATCTTCGCCGGCTGCGGTCTGCTGTTCCATTTCGCCAACGCCCCCCTGCTGCCCCTGGTGGGCCAGAAGCTGGCCAACGCCAACCCGGAATGGGCGACGGCCATGATGTCCTCCTGCATCATCGCCGCCCAATTGGTCATGCTGCCCATGGCGTTGCTGGCCGGTCATTACGCGGAGAAATGGGGCCGCAAGCCGGTGCTGCTGATCGCCTTCGCCGTCCTGCCCCTGCGCGCCTGCCTCTACCTGGCGTCCGACAACCCCGCCTGGCTGATCGGCGTCCAGCTTCTGGATGGCGTCGGTGCCGGGCTGGTCGGGGTGCTGACACCCCTGATCGTCGCCGACCTGACGCGGGAGAGCGGCCATTACAACCTGGCCCTGGGCCTCATCATGTCGGCGCAAGGAATAGGCGGGGCCATCAGCGGCCTGGCGGCGGGCGCCGTGGTCGACAGGTTCGGCTATTCCTGGGCCTTCCTGGGCCTGGGGGCGGCGGCGGGACTGGCCGTCATGGCGCTGGCGGCCCTGTTCCCGGAAACCGCCGGCCGAACGGGCCCCCGGCTGGCGGTCGCCCCCACCCGAACGGGGTGACGGGTCAGGGCCGCGCCGCGGCCGCCCCAGGGGCTTCGGCAGGGGGGACTTTGACAGGAGGGGCTTGGGCCCCCGTCACCACCGCCAGGGCGGCTTCCAGCGGCAGGTCCCGCCCTTCGCGGATGGTCGCCAGGGTCTTCCACACCGTGATGTCCGGTGTCAGGCCAGAGCCCTCCAGATCCCGCCCCTTGGGGTCCCTCAGCGCCGCTTCGGGCACCTGGATCAAGCCACCGTTCGGCAAACGGTAGGCCCGCGCCATGAGAACATCGCCGGATGTCTTCCGGCCCACGATGGTCGCCCGGCCATAAGCCTGAAGTGCTGCGGCGGAAACCTCGGCGGCACTGGCGGAGGCCGGGCCGACCAGGACGGCCAACGAACCGGATAAGGCAGCATTCCCGTCCGAAACCTTGATCATTTCGGTCTCGGTGGCGCCCCGTTGTTCCATGATCGTGGTCCCGGCGGGCAGGAAGTAACCCAGGAAGCGTTGCATAGCTTTAACGGTGCCGCCGGAATTATTGCGTAAATCGAAAATTACGGCCCCAGAATTCTGCTCTTTAAGTTGCATTCCAACCCAGTCGACATTCTCATCGTTGAATTTGTCGAATCGGATGACCAGGGTGGCGCCAACCTTCTCAGCGGACCGGTGGTAGGGCTGCCATCCCTCGATATAGCTAATCGGCACCTTCGCCTCAAACTTCCTCTCTTCCCCGTTGGGCAACTGGATGGTCAACGCGATACCGTCCTCGCCATCCTGGCGCGGCAGGCTGGTCATTCCCCTGAGGAACGAGCCGATCTCAATGCCCTCACGATCCGCCACCGAGTCCTTTTGAACGTCGATCACCGACAAGCCCTCGTCAGTCGCAGCTCCCCCAAGGGTGGTGATGATGCCACTGGGGCGGTAGAACACCGTCAGATCGGCGTTCGCCGGGTCCGTCCGAAGTGCATTCAGCTTCACGAAAGAAGCAGCGTCGAAGTTACCGAATACAATTCTTCGGTTTTCTATATAGGGAGCGTCATCGCCACGAGCCATCTGAGATTTATTAACTTTTACCTCAAAATTGCGGCCATCTATTTTTGTTACATAATACGATACAACATCTTCTCCATTTTCGTCTTTATGAATTCCAATTAATATGTGATCTCCCACCCTAACCCCTTGTTTATAAAGATAAGAATCCGTCTCTATTTGTGCAATGATCGGCGCCTTCATATGTCTAGGGCCAATAACGCTGAGGCCCGCCATCTCCATACTGTCAGGAAAGATCAAATCGGCACCCGGCTCTGATCCGATGGCGAATTCAGCCTGTGCGGGCGTCTGGTAATCCAGGTGAGAGCTTTCAAGTAGCCGCAGCATGGAGTTGATGACCTCGGCGGTATCGAATCCCCTGCTGTCCCACCAGGGCAGCTTGGCCCTGAAGGTCTGGCCCACCTTCACCCAGTCATACCCGTTGAAGGTACGGTCATAATAATGCGTGTTCACCACATCCCAGGCGGCATCGAACACGCGCGACGGTTTGTGCCGCAGGTAGAAGACGGCGCCCGCCGCCGTGCCTCCTATCAACAGAAGGCAGACCGAAACCCTGAGCAGGCGGCTTCCGCGCCAGATCTTGTTAAGCATGCCCGCACGACCCAACATCGCCTCCTGTTTTTTAAACCGTCTCGGCCCCTGGCAGCCAACCAGAAGGTTGCCATCCCAGGACATCATCATCGAAAGCGCGCAGGCAAGATAAAAATGCAAGTTAATTTAAAAATCTAGATGTTGCTGTGGTGTTAACATGCGCAACTTCACGCCCATCGACTTGGCTTTTAATGTCGTTGCCGACGATAGGCGCCCCCTTTGTTACGATATTGCCAAGGAATGGGCCGATGATCCGTCCCTTGCGTTGGGTCAATGCGATCCGGTGCTGGTGTGGCAAGATCCCGGCATCCTGGTCCGCTTCACCACGCCTGCTCCCCAACTCGATGGGAGGAGACCATGCCGGAACCATCACTCCCGCCGCACGGGCTGCCGTCCCTTGTGGGCTTCAGGGAAGAGATTGTGAAGGACGGCGTCTTTGATCGGCTGGTACGGTTCCATGCGCTGGCGGGTGCGGCGACGGCCCATCGGGTTCTGATCATCGCCCCGCTGTCGGGGATCAATCCCCGGCTGCTGCATGACATGGTGGCGGACATGGCGCCCTGGTGCGACCTGCACCTGTTGGAATGGCGCGATGCCGCCGAGGTGCCGGCACCCTGCGGCGGCTTCGGTTTGGCCGACTGCCTGTCGCGGGTGCTGGATGCCGTGCAACAGCTGGGCGAGGTCGATCTCATCGGCCTGTGCCAGTCCGCCCTGCCGGCCCTGGCCGCGACCGCCCTGCTGGCGTCCAGCCGGACCCTGCCCAATCCGCGCAGCCTGGTGCTGATCGGCGGCAAGATCGACCCGCGCATCAACCCCATGGTCGGGGATCAGTTCGCCTTCGCCCATTCCCTGGACTGGTTCCGCACCCACGCCCTTTCCCTGGTCCCGGAGGGACGGCTGGGGGCCGGGCGGGCCGTCTATGCGCACGAAACGCAGCGGCGCGTGCTGTGGTCCTATGTGAACCGGCACATGGCGGACGGCTGCGACATCATCCGCAAGGCCCTGCACGACGACGGCCTGGACCCGGCGGGGCATCCCTTCCTGTCCGACCTGGCGTCGTTGATCGACGTGCCCGCCGAATTCTTCCTGGATGTCATCGCCACCGTCTATCACGCCGACGCCCTGGCCCTGGGAACCCTGCGCTGGTGCGACCTGCCGGTGACCCCCGGCCTGATCCGGGAAACCGCCCTGCTGACCATCGAGGGCGGGCGGGACGACATCGCCGGCCCCGGCCAGTGCGAGGTGGCCCATCGCCTCTGCCCCGCCATACCCAAGGCCCGGCGCGGGCACCGTCTGTTCGCGCCCGCCGGGCATTTCAACCTTTTCCACGGCGCCGTCTGGCATGACCGGGTGCATCCCGTGGTTCGGGATTTCCTATGCCGCCATCCCTAGAATCCGCAGCACCACAGCCCAGCTGGTCACTGCCGCTGGAGGCCGTGCTGGCCTCGCTGTCGACCAGCCCCGCCGGACTGGGCAATGAGGCGGCGGAGGAGAGGCGGCGGCGCTGGGGCCCGAACCAGCCGGTGCCGCCGCGTCGGCGGCGGGCGTGGGTCGACTTCCTGGCCCGGTTCGCCAACCCGCTGGTGCTGATCCTGCTGTTCGCCAGCGGGCTGTCGGCGGCCACGGGCAACACCTCCAGCTTCATCATCGTCGCCATCGTCGTGTTGCTGAGCGTCGTGCTGGATTTCATTCAGGAGCGCCAGGCCGAGGCGGCGGTGGAGGCCCTGCGCCGCACGGTCGCCGTCCGGGCGCGGGTGCTGCGCGACGGCGCCGAGGCGACCCTGCCGCTGGACCAGCTGGTCCCCGGCGATGTCGTACGCCTGTCGGCCGGCGATCTGGTGCCGGCCGATTGCCGCCTGCTGCAGGCGCGGGACCTGTTCGTGAACCAGGCCGTCCTGACGGGTGAGGCCTATCCTGTGGAAAAGCGGGCGGAGGACACGCCCACCGCCCCGGCCATGGCGGGTGAGGCCACCGCCTGCCTGTTCATGGGAACCTCGGTCATCGCCGGCAGCGCCACGGCCGTGGTCTGCCAGACCGGCGCCGCCACCCTGTTCGGGCGGATCAGCGGCAGTCTGCGAACCGTGCCGCCGCCCACCGCCTTTGAGATCGGCGTCCGGCGCTTCGGCTTCCTGATCCTGCGGCTGACCATTTTCCTGGTGCTGTTCGTCCTGACGGTGAACGTGCTGTTCCACCGGCCCTGGCTGGACTCCCTGATGTTCGCGCTGGCCTTGGCTGTCGGGCTGACGCCGGAGCTGCTGCCCATGATCGTCACCGTCACCCTGGCGCGCGGGGCCCTGCGCCTGGCCAAGCGGCGGGTGATCGTGAAGCGCCTGGCCTCCATGCACAATGTCGGTGCCATGGATGTCTTGTGCACGGACAAGACGGGAACGCTGACCGAGGCCAGCATCCGCCTGGTCCGCGCCCTGGACTGCCAGGGGACCGAGGGGCGCCGCCCCTTCGACCTGGCCTATCTCAACAGCCGGTTCGAAACCGGCCTGCGCAGCCCGCTGGACGAGGCCATCCTGGCCCACGGCGATGGGGCCCACGGCGATGCCCCCCAGGCAACCCCTGACCTGGCGGCCTGGCGCAAATGCGATGAGGTGCCCTTCGACTTCGAACGTCGGCGGGTGTCCGTGCTGGTGGAGAACGGCGGTGAGAAGCTGCTGGTGGTCAAGGGCGCGCCGGAGGATCTGCGACACCTGTCCGGGCGCTATCGCGGCCCTGGCGGGGACGCGCTGCCCTTGGATGACGGCATGCAGGCGCGGCTGGATGCCCAGTTCCAGGATCTGGGCCGTGAGGGGTGCCGCGCCCTGGCCGTGGCGACCAAGCCGCTGCCGCCGGACCGGGAGCATATCGATCGCGCCGACGAATGCGACCTGGTGTTCGAGGGACACCTGGCCTTCCTCGACCCGCCCAAGGCCAGCGCCACGGCCGCCGTCGCGGCCCTGGCCCGGTCCGGGGTGGCCATCAAGATCCTGACCGGCGACACAGAGGCGGTGACCCGCCACCTGTGCGGGGAGTTGGACCTGCCCATCCGCGGCGTGATGACCGGGGAGGAACTGCGGTCGCTGAGCGAGGACGCGCTGCGCGCCCGGCTGCCGCAGGTGACCGTCTTCTGCCGCGTCACGCCGCAACAGAAGGAGCGGGTGCTGCTGGCCTGCCGGCAGACGGGGCATGTGGTGGGCTTCATGGGCGATGGGGTGAACGACGCCTCCGCCCTGCATGCCGCCGATGTCGGCATCTCCGTCGACAGCGCAACCGACGTGGCGAAGGAGGCGGCGGGCATCATTCTGCTGGATCAGGATTTGTCGGTGGTGCATGAGGCCGTGCTGGAGGGGCGACGCACCGTGTTGAACGTCACCAAATACGTGCTGATGGGCAGCAGCTCAAACTTCGGCAACATGTTCAGCATGGCCGGTGCCGCGCTGTTCCTGCCCTTCCTGCCCATGACGCCGGTGCAGGTGCTGCTGAACAACCTGCTGTACGACGCCTCGGAAACCGGCATTCCCTTCGACACTGTGGAGGAGGAGGCGCTGGCCCGGCCGGTGCACTGGAATCTGCCCCTGATCCTGCGCTTCATGCTGGTCCTGGGGCCAGTCAGCTCCCTGTTCGACTTTCTGACCTTCTACGTCCTGCTGCATCTGCTGCACGCGGACGAGCCCCTGTTTCAAACCGGCTGGTTCATGGAAAGCCTGGCGACCCAGGTGCTGGTGATCTTCATCATCCGGACGCCGCGGGCCCCCTGGCGCAGCCATCCCCACCCCGTGCTGGCGGGCCTGGCCGTGGTGACGGCGGCCCTGGCCGCCTTGTTGCCCCTGACGCCGCTGGCGCCAGTCTTCGGGCTGGTCGCGCCGCCGCCGCTGTTCTACCCGCTTTTGGGCGCCGCCGTGCTCGCCTATCTCGCCCTGGCGGAGGGGGTCAAGCGGCTGTTCTTCCGGCGCTTCTCAACCTGAGGCGCCGGCGCACCCCTGAAGGGGGTATCGCCGGCGCCCATAGTGGCCTTCGCGTCTTACTTGGCCGTCTTGGCGTAGGCCTTCACCGCCTCCATCGCCTTTTCGATGTGCGTGTCGGGGTTCTTGTCGGTGAAGCTCAGCAGGATCTTGCCGCCGGGGGCGATGACATAGGACGTACGGTCGGAGATCACGCGGCCGTCGGCCTGGATGATGTTCTGGTATTCGGTGGCGACCTTGGCGTCGGGGTCGGCCGCCACGGCGAACTTGTCGCGGCATTCCAGGCTGGAGAATTCCGCCACGCGGTCGACATTGCCGGCGGTGACGCCGATGACGGTGGCGCCCAGCTTCTTGAAGTCGTCCGTCGCCTCGGCGAACTCATGGGCCTCGATCGTGCAGCCCTTGGTGAAGGCCGCCGGGAAGAAGTACAGCACCACCGGCCCCTTGCTCAGCGCCTCGTGCAGGGAGAAGGTCAGCGGCTTGCCGGCCAGGGCGCCCTGCAGCTGGAAGTCGGGCGCGGTGGCGCCCACGGGCAGCGCCGCCGAGGCCACGGTGGCGCCCCCCGCCACGGCCAAGACCGCCGCCGCGGCCAGGATGGTGCGGGCACTGTGGATGATGTTCATGGTTTGCTCCGTCCCTTTCAAAACACACGGGGCCCCACATATGGGGGAAGACCGTCCATAATTCGCTTGAGCGGTCCGATTGGTTTGGTGCGAAATCGCCGCACATGAAAAAAAGTGGCCGGCGGACGGTCACAGGCCGGGTCAGCTGCGCAGGCCCGGCGCCTCCTGCCCCGTACGCGCCACATATTCCGTGTAGCCGCCGCCGTATTGGTGGATGCCGTCCGGCGTCAGTTCCAGCACCCGGTTGGACAGCCGCGCCAGGAAATGGCGGTCGTGCGACACGAACAGCATGGTGCCCTCATAGGCGGCCAGGGCCGTGATCAGCATCTGCTTGGTGTCCAGGTCCAGGTGGTTGGTCGGTTCGTCCAGCACCAGGAAATTGGGCGGGTTGTACAGCATCATGGCCATCACCAGGCGGGCCTTCTCGCCCCCCGACAGGACGCGGCACCTCTTTTCCACGTCATCGCCGGAAAAGCCGAAGCAGCCCGAAAGGGCGCGCAGTGAGCCCTGGCCCGCCTGCGGGAACTTCGCCTCCAGCGCCTCGAACACCGTCTGCTCGCCATCCAGCAGTTCCATGGCATGCTGGGAGAAATACCCCATCTTGACGCTGCCGCCGACCGTGACGGTCCCGGAATCCGGCTGGTCTGCGCCGGCGATCAGCTTCAGCAGGGTGGACTTCCCCGCCCCGTTGACGCCCATGACGCACCAGCGTTCCTTGCGACGGATGGTGAGGTCCAGGCCCTGGTAGATGGTGCGGCTGCCATAGCCCTTGTGCACGTTCTTCAGCACCGCGACGTCGTCGCCCGAGCGCGGCGCCGGCGGGAATTCGAACGTCACCGTCTGGCGGCGCTTGGGCGGCTCGACCCGGTCGATCTTGTCCAGCTTCTTCACCCGGCTCTGCACCTGGCTGGCGTGCGAGGCGCGGGCCTTGAAGCGCTCGATGAACTTCAGTTCCTTGGCCAGCATGGCCTGCTGGCGTTCGAACTGCGCCTGCTGCTGCCGCTCGTTCAGCGCCCGCTGCTGCTCATAGAAAGCATAGTCGCCGGAATAGCTGGTCAGCGACCCGCCGTCGATTTCGATGATCTTGGTGACGATGCGGTTCATGAACTCCCGATCGTGCGAGGTCATGAGCAAGGCGCCGTCATAGCCCTTCAGGAATCCTTCCAGCCAAATCAGGCTTTCGATGTCCAGATGGTTGCTGGGTTCGTCCAGCAGCATGGCGTCGGGCTTCATCAGCAGGATGCGGGCCAGCGCCACGCGCATCTTCCAGCCGCCCGACAGGCCGCCGACGTCCTTGTCCATCATCTCCTGGCTGAAGCTGAGGCCGGCCAGCACCTCGCGCGCCTTCCCCTCCAGCTCATACCCGCCCAGTTCGTCGAAGCGCGCCTGGACCTCGCCATAGCGCTCGATGATCGCGTCCATCTGGTCGGCCTGGTCGGGGTCCGCCATGGCCGCCTCCAGGCTGGCCAGTTCCTTGGCCACGTCGCTGACCGGCCCGGCGCCGTCCATCACCTCCGCCACGGCGCTGCGGCCGGACATCTCGCCCACATCCTGGTTGAAATAGCCGATGGTGACCTGCTTCTCGATCGACACCTGGCCGCCGTCCGGCATCTCCTCCCCCGTGATCATGCGGAACAGGGTGGTCTTGCCGGCACCATTGGGCCCGACCAGGCCGATCTTCTCCCCCGGTTCAGCGCGGCCGACGCCTCCATGAACAGAATGCGGTGGCCATTGTGCTTGCTGACATTTTCAAAGCGGATCATGGGAGAACGTGTTCCTGGAGACTTTTAGGGACTGAAGCGTGAGGGCCCCCTTATGCCACAGGATGTGCGGCGGCATAGAGCCTTGATGGGCCCCAGCCTCATACCGATGACGGGGGAACCGAAGCCGCGCTCAATGCTTCTCCGCCAGCAACGAAACCACGGCGGATCGGTCCACCCCGGATCGGTCCCTAATCGGGAGAGCGAGCGATGGCCCAGAAGACCCTTGAGACCATGTTCATTGAAGAGTTGCGGGACCTCTATAGCGCGGAACGGCAGATCGTTCGCGCCCTGCCCAAGCTGGCCAAGGCGGCCTCGGCGGAGGAGTTGCGGCAAGCCATGGAAACCCATCTGGAGGAAACCCGCGGCCAGGTGGAGCGGCTGGACAAGGTGTTCGAGGCCTTGGACACCAACAGCCGCAGCCGCGGCAAGAAGTGCGAGGCGATGGAGGGCATGCTGGCGGAAGCCGGCGAACTCCTGGACCTGGGCCTGTCGCCAGAAGCCCTGGACAGCGCCCTGATCGCCGCCGCGCAAAAGGTGGAACATTATGAAATCGCCAGCTACGGCTCCGCCATCGCCTGGGCCAAGGCCCTAGGCTTCGACGATGTGGCGGATCTGCTGGCCGAAACCCTGGATGAGGAAAAGAACGCGGACCAGGTGCTGAACAAGGCCTCCACCAGGATCAACAACTCGGCGGCCAGCCAGATCAAGGCCGCTTAAGCAACAGGGGCCGGCACAGCCGCGGCCAAATTTGGCCGCGGCTTCCCACCCCGCGCGGAAACGACTTGGGCGGACACCCCGAGGTGTCCGCCCAAGATCGCGGCCGCACCGCAGATCGCATCAATGGCTACGCCCGGAACGGCCGCCACCAGCGCCACCATCGTCCGCTTCGCCATAGCCTTTCATGACATCGGCCGCCGTCTCATAGTCGGTGTCCGGCATCGCCTCCAGCATGTCCAGGACATCCCCTTCGGCGCCGTTTTCCTTGGCCTTGCGGATCAGCGCCTGCTTGTCGGCGGGGAAGTCGATGCCTTTCAGGTAGTGGGCCACGTTGGCGGGGGAATGGCCACCCAATCCTCGCGTCATGTGTACTCTCCCGTTGGGAATGGACCCCAGGGCCTGTCTGACCCCGGGCCAGTGTGTTAGGCGGAGCGGGGCGCCGAGGCGCCCCGCCCCTTATAGGTCAGTGCATGCTGCCGGAACTGCTGCGACGCCGGCGGGTCGGCTTTTCCTCGTCGTCGGACTCCGAAGATGACGAGGAGCGACTGCTGACGCGGGAGCGCGACCGGCTGGGCGTCTCTTCCTCATCCTCGCGGCTGCTGGCGCTGGCCGAACGGCCCCGGCTCTGGCCACCGCGACGACCGGCTTCGGCATGCTCCTCCGGGTCACCGAAGTTGCCACCCTGGCCCTCGTCCTCAGCGTGGCCCTCGTCGTCATGGCGGGCCCGCTGGGCGCGTTCATGACGAACCTGCCCGCCGCGACGGCCAATCTCGGCATGGCCCTCCGGATCGCCGAAATAGCCGCCTTGGCCTTCGTCTTCCGCGTGGCCGTTTTCGTCACGGCGAGCCCGCTGGGCACGCTCATGACGGACCTGGCCACCGCGGCGGCCGATCTCCGAATGGCCCTCCGGATCACCGAAGTAGCCACCTTGGCCTTCGTCCTCCGCGTGGCCGTCCTCGTCGTGGCGGGCCCGCATCGCCCGCTCGTGACGCACCTGCCCACCGCGGCGGCCGATCTCCGAATGGCCCTCGGGGTCACCGAAGTAACCGCCCTGGCCGCGATCCTCCGCGTGGCCATATTCATCACGACGCGCCTGCTGGGCACGCTCGTGACGAACCTGACCGCCACGGCGGCCGATCTCCGAGTGGCCCTCCGGGTCGCCGAAGTAGCCACCCTGGCCGCGATCCTCCGCGTGGCCATATTCATCACGACGCGCCTGCTGCGCCCGCTCATGCCGAACCTGACCGCCACGGCGGCCGATCTCCGAATGGCCCTCGGGATCGCCGAAGTACCCGCCCTGGCCGCGATCTTCCGCGTGGCCGTATTCATCACGGCGCGCCTGCTGCGCCCGCTCATGCCGAACCTGACCACCACGGCGGCCGATCTCCGAATGGCCCTCGGGGTCGCCGAAGTAGCCGCCCTGGCCCCGGTCCTCGGAATGCCCGTACTCGTCACGGCGCGCCTGCTGCGCCCGCTCGTGCCGAACCTGACCGCCGCGACGCCCGATCTCCGAATGACCCTCGGGGTCGCCGAAGTAGCCGCCCTGGCCCCGGTCCTCGGAATGCCCATACTCGTCGCGGCGCGCCTGCTGCGCCCGCTCATGCCGAACCTGACCGCCACGGCGGCCTATCTCTGAATGACCCTCGGGATCACCGAAGTAGCCGCCCTGGCCGCGATCCTCGGCGTAGCCGCCACGGCTACCGCGGTAATCCCCATCGTCGTCATCCTCGCGGCTGCGCGAATGCCGGCGATCGTCGTCGTAATCCTCGTAATCCCGGCGTCCGCCCTGAGGGGCGCGGGATTGGCGGCGCGGATCCTCATATTGTTCTCGTGCCATGAATTTTCCTCCTGGCTTATCCGACAGCCGGGCAGGTGATAGGGGCGCCCGGTCCATCAAACAACGCGAGAGAGGCCGAAACGATCCTTTAATTTTCTGTATAAATCCAATTTGCCCAACATTTCAAATGCCACACACCCCACATGGAACCACACCTACCTCATACTATATTGATTCAAAACCATAAATACTGCAAAGATAAAGCTTCGTTCCAGATTTATACGGCCCATTTATCGCGCACATTCTTAAACTGACAAAAAAGGCCACGCCGGCGACCCAGCGTGGCCTATACAATCTCAGTTGAAGAAATCACGGAGCCGCCGGCGTCAACGGCGGCACAGGCATATAAGAATGGGGACCATCATCGGTTCCATCTGAAGCCGATAACCGTCCGCGCGCAGCGTCATGCCCAAAGGCGATTCTGCCGTTGGCCGATCCACTCTAGTTGGGGACCACGCCCCGATCATAGGGCAGGGTGAAGCGGAAGGCGGTACCCACCTGGTCGGCGCTTTGCACCGTCAATTCACCGCCATGGCTTTTGACGATGGATTTGCAGATAACCAATCCCAAACCCATGCCCTCCGCCTTGGTGGAAAAAAACGGCTCGAATATGCGGCCAATAATGCTTTGGTCGATACCGGGGCCATTGTCGCGGACCTGGACCTCCATGACCGCTTCCTGCGGCTTGTCGGCAACGGCCACGGTCAGTTGACGGTCGCTCGTGCCGGCATTGGCCATGGCCTGCATGGCATTGAGGGCCAAGTTGATAACGACCTGTTTGATTTCCCCCTCATCCACCCGGGCGGTAGGCAGGCCGGGTTCGATCAGGATACGAACCTTGACGTCATATCGCTGGGCCTCGCCCTGGATGAGTTGCAGCGCGTCACGAACCAGGGCGTCCAGACTGGTGGCGTTGCGCTTTGGCGCCTTGCGCAAAAAGGTCTTGATGCGCCCCACGACGTCGTTCGCCCGCTGGGCGTTCTGGCGAATCTGATGCAGGGCACTCAGGGCCCGGTCAACGTTGGGCTGCCCGTGTGTCAGCCAGCGTTCCGCCGCTGATGCCGACACGGAGATCGCCGCCAACGGCTGGGCGACATCATGTGCGATCGAGGCGCTCAGCTCACCGACAGTGGAGACGCGGGCGGCATGGGCCAGGTCCGCACGAGCGTCCGTCAGCGCTTTCTGCGCCCGCTTTTGGTCGGTGATGTCGAAGCCGTAGAACAGGATGCGGCTGGCATCGCCCGACGGGGGCAGGGTCGCGCGCCAGATGATAGGCACGACCCGCCCATCCAGGGTATGCAGCACGCGCTCCCCCTGGGCCGTCAGCTTGCCCTCCATCAACGTTTGATAGACACGGACGTTGCTTTCCAGGCTGGCCGGCAGCAACTGGGGGGCGATGGCCAGGAATTGCGCTTTGCTGGTGGCGCCGAACAGCCGCAGCACCGCCTCGTTCGCATCCACGAAACGATGGCTCTTTCGATACTGCAGCACCAGCTCAGGGTGCTCCGCCAGGAAGGCGCCGATGTCCGCAACACCTTGCGCCTTCAGGGCGGCCAGGGTGGAGCGGACACCGGACCAGTCCTCAATCAGAATGGGAATGGGGGAGGCGTCGAAATAGATGCGCTTGAACGCCTGGTTCCGCCGGCGCGTATTAAACAACAATGCGATCAGCAGGCAGAGCAGCGATACATTCGCCAGGGTAATGAAGAAATTATACGTCATTGCGGGGCTCGGAGGTCGAAGCGAGGCTTCACAGCGTCACAGTGCATGGCGCCGCTGACGGCTCCGGGCGGGTCTCAGGCAGGGCGACCATGGCGATCAGGCCGATCAAGCTGGTGATGATGAGGTAATAGGCGGGGGAAATGGGGTCGCCGGTGTATTGCGTCAGCCAAGTGATGATGAACTGCGTCGTTCCGCCGAACAAGGAAATGGTCAAGCCATAAACCATGGCCAAGCCGCCCGCCCGCACGGGGCTGGGCAGCAGTTCGGTTATGGCGGTCAGGCTGGCGGCGCCGCTGACGGCGCCCAGCGCGGCCAGCAAGCCCGAGGCCGCGAGCATCGCCGCGGCACCGGGCCGTTCCAGCATCAGCGCGAAACAGGGATAGGCCAGCAAGGCCAAGGCCAGGCGAGGCAGCAGCATGACCGGGCGCCGGCCCACCCGGTCCGCCAGCCAGCCACCCGCAAGGGCGAAGACCAGGACACAGCCGCCCACCATGGCGGTAACGGCGATGGACGCCGCCGGCGGCATCCGCAGGATGGTCAGCGCATAAGTTGTCATGTAGTTGGTGGTGAAGGTGGTGACCGTGCCGCACAACAGCACCGGGACAGCGACCAGCAGGGTCCGCCGCTGGCGGGCCAGGTCTCGGACCAGGCTGGCCGTGCCGGCCGCCGGCCGGGCATCCGCCGGCAGGCACCGGCGCAAATACAGGCCGGCGGGCAGGATGGCCAGCCCCGGCAGCAGCAGCAGACGCCAGCCCCACTGTTCCATGGCGGCCTGCGGCAGGCAAAGGGTCAGCCCCAGGCCCAGCAGCCCGGCCGCCAAGGTGGCGCCACCTTGGCTCGCCAGTTGCCAGGCCGTATAAAGGCTGCGGCGCCCCGCCGGGGCCAGTTCCAACAACAGGGCGGTCGACGCCCCAACCTCGCCCCCCAACGCGAAGCCCTGGATCAGACGGGCCAGCACAATCAGCGTGGGACCTGCCATGCCGATGCTGGCATAACCGGGCGTCAGGGCCAGGATCAACAGGCCCACCGCCATCAAGCCAATGGTCAGGGTCAAGGCCGGGCGCCGTCCCCGGCGGTCGGCGTAGAACCCGATGATGATGGCGCCGATGGGTCGGGCCAGGAAGCCAACGCCAAATACCGCGGTGGCCAGCAATAGCGCCGTCCAAGGCTCCCCAGCCGGGAAGAAGACCCGGCCGATGCTGACGGTGATGAAGGCATAGGTGCTGAAGTCATAGAATTCCAGGGCGTTGCCCAGGACCAGCGCGGTGACCAGCCTGGGCCCCGAAAGGGGACGGCCTTCCCGCGAGTTGGCAACCGTTCGCACCGTCCGTCCTTCCTCTGCGCCATGTGCCAGCCCATACCGGCATGGGTGCGATCTATCAAGCGCGGCGAGGCACCGGCCCCAGCCTCCAGGCAAGGGTAAGGCGCGCCAAACCTAAACCATAGCTGGGAGCGTCGCCTACCCCTCCCGGGGGATAGCACGAGCAAGGGTGCGATTCCATAAATTGCCCGGCAACGCACCATAAGATCCGTTTGCCGCAACAGCCGTCCTCGGCAACCGGGCGTTCGTCATGCGGAGGAGAGAGTTCAAGCGACGAATGCCGTGGGCGCCGGCCGCTTGAAGATGCTTGCTGGCATGGGATCGTTCAGCTTCATGAGGCGGCTGCGCGCACGGTTCACCCGGCTCTTGACCGTGCCCACGGCGCAGCCGCACCGGTCGGCTGCCTCCTCATAACTGGCGCCGCCAGCGCCTACCAGCAACAGCGCCAGCCGCTGCTCGATGGGCAAACGGGCCAGCGCCGCCGCCACCTCCCGTCCTCGTATCCGCCATTCCTGGCGGGGCTCCACCGCCACCTGGGCGCAATAAGCGCCGTCGGGGTCGCCCTGTTCCCGCCGGCGCTGCTTCACCATGGCGTAGAAGTGATTGCGCAGGATGGTGAAAAGCCAGGCGCGTAGGCAACTGCCGGGGCGGAACTGATCCGCGTGCGCCCACGCCCGCACCACCGTTTCCTGAACCAGATCCTCCGTGTCCGCGTCATTGCGAGCCAGCGATTTGGCGAAGGCGCGCAGGCTGGGCAACAATTCCAAGACATCGCCGTGAAAACCAAGGTAGGGCTCCACACTCATTCTGAGAACTCTCCCACATTGCGGAAAATACTGGGAACTCCACATCCTGTTTATTGGGAATGTCTGGCTACCGAACGCCCTCAATGTTTGCGCGCCGTGCCGGGTGCGGCCATGCCGCGGTGCTGCTCCGCCAACATCTCGTTGGGGGTGATGTTGGCCAGCGTCGCCTGCAGCTTGTTCTTCCAGCCGCTGACGACATCGGCCTCCCCGCTCATGACGGCGTCGAAGCCGTCGCGGGCGACCTTGGCCGGATCGTCCTTCTGGGTGGTGCCGATGTCGGTGTCCAGCAATTCGGCGCGCCGGAAGAACTCCGTCTGGGTCGGGCCGGGCATGAGACAAGATACGGTGACGCCTGTGTCCTTCAGCTCATTGCGCAGAGCGAAGGCGAAATTGTCCAGGAACGCCTTGCTGGCATTGTAAACGGCCTGGTAGCTGCCGGGAATGAAGCCGGCGATGGAACCGGTGATGAGGATGCGGCCGGCGTTCACCAGGCGCATGTCCCGGCCCACCTTGTGGATGAGGGAGACGGTGCCGGTCACGTTGGTGTCGATCACCCGTTTGGCCTTGGCGAACTCCTGGTCCAGGAAGCCCTTGCCCAGGCCGCGTCCGGCATTGGCGAACAGGATGTCGACCGGGCGGCCGGTCGCCTGGATGATGGTGTAGAGGGTATCCACGCCCTCCATGGTGGCAAGGTCCACTTCCACCGCGTCAACATGCACGCCCATGGCGCGAAAGGTTTCAGCGGCGATATGGATTTCCGGTTCATCGGCCGCGATCACCAGGTCGAAGCCGTTCTGGGCGCACAGCTTGGCCAATTCGTAGCCGATGCCGGTGGATGCGCCGGTGACGACGGCCAGCAGGCGCACGGGCGCGCGGGAAGCAGCCATGGCGTTACTCCTTCACGATAGGGGTTGGGACTGCCTGCCTCAGGGCCGCAACACGACCTTGATGCAGCCGTCCTTCTTGTCGCGGAACGTCTTGTAGAGATCCGGCCCCTCCTCCAGCGACGCGCGGTGGGTGATGACGAAGGACGGGTCGATGTCCCCCTCCTCGATCCGGCGCAGCAGGTGGGGCAGGTAACGCTGGACCGGTGTCTGGGCCATGCGGAAGGTCAGCCCCCGGTTGATGGCGGAGCCCATGGGGATCTTGTCCAGGAAGCCGCCATAGACGCCAACGATCGACACGACGCCGAAATTGCGGCAGCACATGATGGCCTGGCGCAACACATGGGGACGGTCGGTGCCCATGAAGGTGGCGACCTTGACCCGGTCGATCACGGCGTCGAAGCCGCTGCCGATATCCGGCTCGGTGCCCACGGCATCGATGCAGGCGTCCGCCCCACGGCCCTGGGTCAGGTCCATGATGCGGTCGTAAATGTCCTCTTCCTTGAAATCCAGGGTCACCGCCCCGCCCTGCCGGGCCAGGGCCAGCCGCTCGGGCACGTGATCGATGGCGATCACCCGCTCCGCCCCCAGCAGGTAGGCGCTGCGGATGGCCATTTGGCCCACCGGCCCGCACCCCCAGATGGCGATGGTGTCGCCCGGCTGGATGTTGCAGAAGTCGGCGGCCATGTAGCCGGTGGGGAAGATGTCGGACAGGAACAGCGCCTGCTCGTCGGTCAGGCCGCTGGGCACCTTGATGGGGCCGACATCCGCATAAGGGACGCGGAGATATTCCGCCTGGCCGCCGCTGTAGCCGCCCAGCAGATGCGAATAGCCGAACAGCCCCGCGGGGGAATTGCCCCACAGCTTGGTGGCCTTCGACCTGTCGGGGTTGGAGCGTTCGCAGGCGGAGTAGTAGCCGCGCTTACAGAAAAAGCATTCCCCGCAAGAGATGGTGAAGGGCACGACCACCCGGTCGCCAACCTTCAGGTTGCCCACGCCGCTACCCACGGCGACGACCTCGCCCATGGTCTCGTGGCCCAGCACATCCCCGCTTTCCATGGAGGGGATGATGCCGTCGTAAAGATGGACGTCCGAACCGCAGATGGCGCAGGCCGTCACCTTGATGACGCAGTCCCGGGCATGCTCGATCGTCGGATCGGGAACGTGCTCGCACCGGACGTCCCCCTTGCCGTGCCAGGTCAGCGCTTTCATGGGAATCCCTTCCATGGTGGGTGGCTCGGAACGTCCCTTCCCCGATGGTCAGCACCCATTCCCGCCCAGCGGGCCCGGCCCGGGGTGAAAAATGGGACCCACATCCCGGATGGGAATGGGGCGCAGGGTGGCGGTGGTTCCGAATGCGCCATAAATCCCTGAGGAAGGGCCGGGTTCCCCCAGCCAGGCGGCGCCTCTGAAATTTATTGGCTGAAACCTCAGGCCAGCGCCCGTTCCCGGCCAACCAGCGTGACCATGCACGACATGAAAGCGTCCTGCCGTACCGGCTTGGTCAAGACCGGGACGTGGGGGTACTTGGCCTGCATCCCAGGCGACAACATCTGCCCGCTGTAGAAAAAGAAGGGAATCCCGCGCTGTGACAGGACGTCAGCCACGGGTTCCGAGGTGTCCCGGCCCAACCGGACATCCAGGATGGCGGCGGTCAAGCCGGGATCCCGGGCCGCGACCAGCGCCTGCGGCACCGTGGCGGCGCTGAGAATTTCGGCACCGGCCTCGCGGAACGTCTCTTCCAGGTTGAGGGCGATCATGACCTCGTCATCGGCGACCAGGATGCGTGTGCCGGCCAGCGGCAATTCCGGATCAGTCGTCGTCGCCATCCCGCCCCTCCTCCTCCAAGTCGATGTCCATGGTGCAAATGAGGCCGCCGGGCTCGAAACGCCGTGATACCACCGCGCCGGGCAGACCCCGTTCAATAAGAACACCGCCAAAGCCATGATGTTCCGGTGGGACGACAGGCGGGCCATCGAACTCCTGCCACGTCACCGTCAGCAGCGGCGCGCCCTCGCGGTCTTCCCGGGCCCAGCTCAGCACAACCCGTCCGCCGGCCACGGAAAACGCGCCGTACTTGGCGGCGTTGGTCGCCAGTTCGTGCAGCACCAGGCCAAAGGGGGTCGCCAGATGGGGCGGCAGCAGGACGTTCCCCCCTCCAGGCGCAGGCGTTGCGGATCGGCACTGATGTAGGCGGCAAGCTGGATGCGGGCCAAGGCCATCAGTTCCGCCCCCTCCCACTGGCAGTCCACCAGCAGGGCGTGCGCGCGGGCCAGCGCGGTCAGGCGCCCCTCGAACAGGTCCACGAAGCGCTCGTTCGACCCGGCGGTACGCAAGGTCTGGCGGGCCAGGGACTGCACGACCGCCAGCGTGTTGCCCACCCGATGGCGCAGTTCGCCCAGCAACAGTTGGCGGCGTTGTTCCCACTTCTTCTGGTCGGTGACGTCGCGGGTGCTTTCCAGCACCAGCCGCCGCCCGCCAACCTCGATCATCTCGATCTGGCTTTCCACGGTCAGCACCCGGCCGTCCTTGGTGGTATGCCGCAGTTCGCCGCTCCAGGCGCCCTTTTCGGACAGCGCCCGCCGAACGATGTCGAAGCTTCCCTCAACCGGCGTTGAGCGCAGCAGGTCAGCCACGTCCCGCCCCTTCGCCTCCTCCCGGGTATAGCCGTAGAGTTCCTCGCTGCCCCGGTTCCACTGGACGATGCCGTGGTCATATTCCCAGACGAAGATGGGCGCGCGGGAGAATTCCACCAGGCGCATTTCCTGCTTCAGCCGCGCGTCGCTGTCCCGCAGCGCGCCCTCCACCCGCCGCCTCTCGGTGATGTCGACAAAGGTGACCACCACGCCGTCGATCCTGTCATCCACCGTGCGATAGGGGCGGATGCGGACAAGGTACCAATCGCCCCCCCGGCTCTTCACCTCATGCTCCAGCAAGGTCAGTTCGCGCAGGACGGCATGGGCGTGGTCGGCCAGCTGGTCATAGTCCAGCTGGTGGGTGAAGTCGGTGATGGGGCGGCCGGCGTCGGTGGCGGTGATGTTGAACAGCTCGGTCACGCGCGGCGTGAACCGCTTGATGCGCAGCGCCGGGTCCAGGAACAGGGTGCCGAAATCCGCCGCCGCCATCAGGTTCTGCAGGTCGCTGTGCGCCCGGGACACGCTGGCCAGCTTCTGCTTCAGCTCATTGTTGACGGTCTGCAGTTCCTCATTGGTGGATTGCAGCTCCTCCTTGCTGGTTTCCAACTCTTCGGAGGTGGAGCGGTATTCCTCGTTGATGGATTGCAGTTCCTCGTTGGCCGCGCGCAGCTCCTCGTTCGTGGCCTCCGCCTCCTCGCGCGTCGCCCGCAGGCGGCTCTGGGCCATCTGCAATTCTTCCTGCAGGCGGCGAACGGTTTCGTCGTTCGGCTCCCGTGCCAGATCGTCATCCGCGCCGGCGTCACCGTTGGCCCGCACCGCCTCGCCCTCGATGAACAGCACCAAGGCGTAGCGGCCGGGATCCCCTTCCTCCAGCACCGGCTTCACCTGCACATAGACACGCTGGGGATGGCCATCGAAGCGCACCGCCAGGGGGCGGCTGAGCGTGGTTTCCCCGCGATCGAAGGCGCGATGCAGGGCCGCCTCCAGATCGAAACGCAATTCGGGCCGCACCATGTCGGTGGCCACCGTGGTGACCGGACCGCCGGACGGCTGAAGGAAGCGGCCGGCGGTTTCGGACAAATGGATGGCCCGGTGGGTTTCATCCACCAGCATGCTGGGCGGAGCCACCCGTTCCAGCATTTGCCGGTGCAGCGCCACCGCCCCCCCAGCCCCGGCGGAACGATGGGCCGGGGTGCCCCGGCTAGGGGCGGCCTGGTGGGTGCTGGGCATGATGGGCAAGGCCGTCCGTCTCTCCCCCGTGTTGGGCATCATGCGGTAGATGCGCGCGTCCCGGTCGATGGCGCGGAACAGACCGGGCGGATTGTCCGCGCTTTCCGACGCGCCCAGGAACAGGAAACCGCCGGGGTTCAAGGCGTAATGGAAGGTGGTGCAAACCTGATGCTGCAGTTCGCGGTCCAGATAGATCAGCAGGTTGCGGCAGGACACCAGGTCGACGCGGGCGAAGGGCGGGTCGCGCAGGACGCTGTGGCTGGCGAACATGACGACGTCGCGCAGTTCCCGGCGCACGCGGTAATGCTCCCCCTCCCGCTGGAAAAAGCGGCGCAGGCGCTCCTCCGCGATGTCCTGGTCGATGGCGACGGGAAAGCAGCCTTCGCGGGCGACGGCCAGGGCGTCGGCGTCCAGGTCCGATCCGAACACCTGGATCTCGGGCCGGACGTCGCGCCGCGCCGCCTCCTCCAACAGCAGCATGGCGATGGAGTAGGCCTCCTCCCCGGTGGCGCAGGCCGGCACCCAGATGCGGATGCTGTGGGCCGCCTCCTTACCCTCGAACAGCTGGGGGATGACCAGGGTTTCCAACTGTTCGAACGCCCGCTTGTCGCGGAAAAAGGTGGTGACGGAGATCAGGAAGTCGGCGAACAGGGCATGCACCTCGTTCGCGTGTTCCCGAAGGTGGGTGTAATAGTCGGCCAGGGTGTCATGCTGTGTCACCTGCATGCGCCGCGTCACCCGGCGGGCGATGGTGGCGCGCTTGTACTGGCTGAAATCATGGCCCAGGCGCACACGGACATGGGCCAGGATGCGGCGCATGACATCGTCGTCGTCCTCGGGGGGCGACAGGGGCACGCCGTCCCGCCGCTTGCGCAACAGGTCCGCCAGTTGGCGGGCCAGGTCGCGCACCGGCAGCACGAAGTCGGCGGCGTCGGTGGCGATGGCGTTGCGCGGCATGGACGCGAACTCCGCCTCGTCCGGGTCCTGCACCAGGACGATGCCGCCCACCTCCTTGATGGCCCGCACGCCGGCGGCGCCATCGGCGCCCGCCCCGGTCAGGATGAGGGCGAAACCGTCGCTGTGCTGCGCGGCCAGGGAGCGGAAGAACAGGTCGATGGGCGCGCGCTTGGCCCGCGGCTCATCGAACGGCAAGGCCGAGATCATGTGGTCGGCGATGTTCAGCGCGCTGTCGGGGGCGATGACATAGACATGATTGTTGCGCAGGTGGACCTGGTCAGACACCTGCGACACCGGCATGCGGGTGCGGGTGGCCAGGATGGTGGCCAGTTCGCTGCGCCGTTCCGGGTTCAGGTGGATGACCACGACGAAGGCGGCGTTGGGCTCATCGGGCAGCGCCTCGAAAAAGGCCTGCAGCGCCTTCACCCCACCCGCCGACGCCCCGATACCGACGATGGGCGGATCGGTTTCCAACTCCACATGCCCCTCCACACGCCCGTCACCCAATTCCGCGCGCGGCAGGGCGGTTCGGCGTAAGTCATTGAAACCATGGGTGCCGCCCACGATCCCGCAGCCCCGTCCTCCATCCTTGAAAAGCGCAGTCCAGGGCGCCCGGCGCAAGGACGAAAAAGGGCCTATGCCCAAGGCCGGCGCTCAATCAGCCAATGTGTAAGCCCGGACGTAGTCGCCTATCTTGGTGCCGAAGGAGCCGTGGCCGCCGTCCACCGTAACGATGTATTGCCGCCCCCCTTGTTCATAGGACATGGGCGTGGACTGCCCGCCGGCGGGCAGCCTGTCCTGCCACAGCAAGCGCCCATCGGTGACGTCGTAGGCCCGGATGGCATAGTCCATGGTGGAGGTCAGGAACACCACGCCCCCCGCCGTCACCAGCGGGCCACCCAGCATGGGCACGCCCAATTCCAATGGAATCGGCAGGGGGGCCATGTCACGGATGGTGCCGACGCGGTGGCGCCACACCACCCGGTTGGTGCGCAGGTCTATGGCCGCCAGTTCACCCCAGGGCGGTTGCAGGCAGGGGATGCCCAAGGGAGAGAGGAACACCCCCAGGCTGGCGCCGAAGGGCGTGCCGTACATGGGCTGCACCCCCAACTCCGTCCCCGGCGGATGCTGGCCGTTGGGTGCCGCCGGATTGTCGTGCCCGCGCGGGATCAGGCGGGAGACGAAGGGCAGCGACATGGGGTTGGCGATGGCCACCTGACGCTGGCCGTCCACGGCCAAGCCACCCCATTCGAACATGCCGAGGTCGCCGGGAAAGACCAGCGTGCCTTGAACCGAGGGCGGCGTGAACGGCCCCTCGTACCGCAGCCGCTTGAACAGGATGCGGCAGGCCAACTGGTCGAACATCGTGCCGCCCCACATCTGGGCACCAGACAGCCACTGCCGGGGTCGGAAGCTGAGTTGCGAGGCGGGCTGCGTCGGCGCCAATCGGTCACCCGGCGCGGGGCCCTGGGGCACCGGCACCTCGGGCGCCGGGACGATGGGATGGCCATCGCGCCGGTCCAGCACGAAGATGTTGCCCGTCTTGGCCGGGACATAGAGGACCGGCACAGGGCCGTCGCGCGTGGCGATGTCGGCCAGGCTGGGCTGGGCGGGCACATCCATGTCCCAGACGTCATGATGCACGTTCTGATAAGACCAGCGCAGCTTACCCGTGGCGATATCCAGCGCCACCAGGGCGCTGTCGTACCGTTCCTGCGCCGGCGTCCGGTTACCGCCCCAGATGTCGGGCGACGCCGACCCCAGGGGCACGTAGACCAGCCCCAGCGCCTCATCCACCGCCGATACCGCCCAGGAATTGGGCGACCCGGCGGTGAAATGATGGGTGGGCGACGGCATCTCATTCGGGTCTGGGTTACCGGCGTCGAAGGCCCACAGCAGGCGGCCACTGTAGACATCGAAGCCGCGGATGACGCCGGAGGGCACCTTGCCCGAGTAGTTGTCGATAACGGCGCCGCCCATGATCAGCACCTTGTCCGTCACCGCCGGCGGTGAGGTGCCCTGGTAGAAGCCGACCTGCTTGACCTCGCTGCCCCGCTTCAGGTCGATCTGGCCATGGTCGCCGAAGCCCTCGCACGGCTGCCCGGTCTGGCCATCCAGGGCGAACAGGCGGCCATCGTCCGTGGGCAGATAGATGCGGGTGGGGCATTCCGCCGGCGCCGGCGTTCCGTCAGCCGCCGTGGCATCGGGCCGGGTGCGGTGGAAGGCGACCCCGCGGCAGGTCATATGCTGGAAACTGGGGTCACGCCGCACCTGGGGATCGAATTTCCAGCGCAGCTTGCCCGTCGCGGCCTCCAGCGCGAAAACGATCTGGTGCGGGGAGCAGGTGTAGAGCAAGTCCCCGACCTTCAGGGGCGTCACCTCCGTCGTGATTTCGGCGGGATCATCGGGACCTGGCAGGTCGCCGGTGCGGAACTGCCAGGCGAGCTTCAGGCGCCCCACAGTGCGCGGGGTGATCTGCGCCAACTCGGAGTACCGGTCACCCCGGCCGCTGCCGCCATAGGCCGTCCAGTCGTCGGCGGCCTGGTCCACGGCCGGGGGCTCCAGCCCCATCGGCGCCACCCTGCCCTGGATGGCATGGCGATCGCGGGCCAGGGAAACGCCGACGACCCCCAGGGCCAGCGCCAGCACGACACCCAGGGCCAGCAGCGGCCCCCTGCCTACTAACTGCCTCTCGCCTACCGGCGCCAGGGTGCGGGTGATGAAGGGCAGCATGAGCCACGCGCCCAGGGGAACCAGGACATCGCCCCGGGGCGCCAGCGCCCAGAAATCAAACCCCACCTCCCACACCGCCCAGGCCATGGTGGCCAACACCACCGCCGCGTAAAGCCACAGCGCCGCCGCCCGCCGGCGCCACAGCAGCAGGGCGACGACCACCAGGGCGATACCGGCCGCGAGGTAATAGGGACTGCCCCCCAGGGCGATGAGCCAGCCGCCGCCCAACACGAGGTAGATGCCGAACAGCGCCACCACCACGGCCGTCGCCAAGAACAGCCGCCTGTCCCAAGTCGGGCTCATAACGAGGGCTTCCCAGCCGCCACCTTGGCAAAATGGAGCGTCAGCCACACGCCGGTCCCCAGCGCGCCCAGCGCCGCCACCCCGAAGTCCGGCGTCAGCACCGCCGTCACCGGGTGCAGCGACCATAGGGCCAGGCCGATGACGAAATTGGCGAACCCCCAGAGGAAGTTGACCAGGGGTGGACTGTCCCCAACCGCCGGCGGCTTGGCGAACGGCGTGGGAAAGGGGCGGCCGTGCAAGCCCGCCACCAAGTGGGGAATACCGTTGCACAGGAAGGCACCGGCGAAGAACAGGGCGACATAATCCATGGGTGATCACCGGGACGGCTGGTGGGGGCGAAGCGCCCCCGCGTCGGGCATTGAAAGGCTTGGGCCGAGGGAAGGTTCCGAACCCATTAATTTGACATTTCTAGAGATATCGAATTATGATGGGAATCATGAACGACCTACCCAACATCGACGCCGACCGGTTCGATCTCCCGGACCTGGACAAGCTGACGCCCAAGCGGATCTCCAGCCATCCGCCGCGCATCCTGCTGCTCTATGGCTCGCTGCGGGAGCGGTCCTACAGCCGCTTCCTGACGCAGGAGGCCGCGCGCCTGCTGCAACGGTTCGGCTGTGAAACCCGCATTTTCGATCCCGCCGGCCTACCCCTGCCGGACAGCGTTCCCCCCAACCATCCCAAGGTGGCGGAGTTGCGCGACCTGTCGATCTGGTCCGAGGGGCAGGTCTGGTGCTCCCCCGAGCGGCACGGAACCATCACCGGCGTGTTCAAGAGCCAGATCGACTGGCTGCCCCTGGAAACGGGCAGCGTTCGCCCCACCCAGGGCCGCACCCTGGCGGTGATGCAGGTCTGCGGCGGCAGCCAATCCTTCAACGCCGTCAACGCCCTGCGGGTGCTGGGGCGGTGGATGCGCATGGTGACCATTCCCAACCAGTCGTCGGTGGCCAAGGCCTATCAGGAGTTCGACGACGATGGCCGCATGAAGCCGTCCGCGTACTACGACCGCGTGGTGGACGTGATGGAGGAACTGGTGAAGTTCACCCTGCTGGTGCGCGACCGCGCTGACTACATGGTCGACCGCTACAGTGAGCGCAAGGAGGCCGCGGCCAAGGCGCCACAGCCCGATTTGGGCGCCATCGCCATGAGCCACGAGACGCCGCCGACGGCCAAGGCCTGACCGTCATGGAAACGACCGCCGCCATCGACGCCTTCGCCGCCCTGGCGCAGGAAACCCGCCTGGGGGTGTTCCGCCTGTTGGTGCAGGCAGGGCCGAACGGGCTGAATGCCGGGGACATCGCCGCCCGCGTCGGCGTGCCGGCCTCCACCCTGTCGCATCATTTGGGCATTCTGGAGCGGGCCGGCCTGCTGCGCGCCTGGCGGGTGCAGCGGCAAATCTTCTACGCCACCGACTATGAGGGCACCCGTCGCCTGCTGGACTTTCTGATGCAGGATTGCTGCGGCGGTGTGCCGGAGCTGTGCTGCACCGACATTGCCGAGACGGTCACCTGCTGCCCAAAGCCGGCCATCATTCAGGGGGCGTCATGAGCCGCGTCACGATCTACCACAACCCCGCCTGCGGCACGTCGCGCAATGTCCTGGCCCTGCTGGAGCGGGCGCGGACGGAACCCGAGGTGGTGGAGTATCTGAAGGCCCCACCCAGTCGAGCCGTGCTGGCCGACCTGATCCGGCGCATGGGGCTGCCCGTCCGCCAAGTGCTGCGCCGCAAGGGCACGCCCTATGCGGAGCTTGGCCTGGACGATCCGAAATGGACCGACGACGAGTTGCTGGATTTCATGATGGCCCACCCCATCCTGATCAACCGGCCCATCGTGGTGACGCCCCGGGGCGTAAAGCTCTGCCGGCCATCGGACATCGTCCTGGACCTGATGCCCGAACTGCCCCCCATGAACAGTGATCCCGCGAACTTCGATAAGGAGGACAGGACGCCCTTCCTGAAGGATGAGCCGGTCCCGGCCTCCGACCCCGGCCTGGTGGCGGCGCTGACGGCCGCCGGCCTGCCGGTGGCGGACCTGGAGGATGGCGACGGTCGCTTCTTCGCCTACCGGACCTTGGGCGGCACACCCGCGGGCTATGGCGGCTACGTGCCGTTGGGTGCCGACATCCTGGTCCGCTCCGTAGTGGTGCCGGCGGTGGCGCAGGGCAAGGGCATCGGCCGCAGCCTGGTGGCCCTGCTGCTCCGCCGCGCCTGGGAGGACGGTCACCAGCGGGCTTGGCTGTTGACCTCCTCCGCCAGCGGCTTCTTCGAGAAGGTCGGGTTCAAGCCCGTCCCCCGCGACCAGGCACCGGCCTCCGTCCTGGCCACGCCCCAGGCCCAGGGTCTGTGCCCCTCCACCGCGACGCTGCTGTCGCGGACCATCACCGTCTGAGGACTGCCGCCATGTCCCGCTTCGAACGGTACCTCAGCCTTTGGGTGGCGCTGTGCATCGTCACCGGCATCGCCCTGGGCCACCTGCTGCCGGGCGTATTCAGCACCGTGGCGTCGGCCGAGGTGGCCAAGGTCAACCTGCCGGTGGCCGGGCTGATCTGGCTGATGATCATCCCCATGCTGCTGAAGATCGACTTCGGCGCCCTGGCGCAAGTGAAGGAGCATTGGCGGGGCGTGGCCGTGACCCTGTTCATCAATTGGGCGGTCAAGCCCTTCTCCATGGCGCTGCTGGGCACGCTGTTCATCGGCACCCTGTTCGCCGGCCTGCTGCCGGCCGGCCAGGGCCCGTCCTACATCGCCGGCCTCATCCTGCTGGCGTCCGCCCCCTGCACGGCCATGGTGTTCGTCTGGTCCAACCTTTGTGAAGGCGAACCGCACTACACCCTGAGCCAGGTGGCGCTGAACGACGTGATCATGGTGTTCGCCTTCGCGCCGCTGGTGGGCCTGCTGCTGGGCGTGGCCTCCATCACCGTGCCCTGGGCCACCCTGGCGCTGTCCGTTGCCCTCTACATCGTCGTGCCGGTGGTGGTGGCGCAAAGTTGGCGCAGCGCCCTGCTGGCGGGCGGCGAGGCGCGGCTGAAGCGCGCCCTGTCCGTCCTGCAGCCCCTGTCCCTGGTGGCGCTGCTGACCACCCTGGTGCTGCTGTTCGGTTTCCAAGGGGAGCAAATCTTGGCCCAGCCTATGGTGATCGCCCTGCTGGCCGTGCCCATCCTCATCCAGGTCTACCTGAACGCCGGCCTGGCCTATCTGCTGAGCCGCCGGTTCGGCGTGGCTTGGTGCGTGGCGGCCCCGGCGGCCCTGATCGGCGCCAGCAACTTCTTCGAGCTGGCCGTGGCCGCCGCCATCAGCCTGTTCGGCCTCAATTCCGGGGCCACCCTGGCCACCGTGGTGGGTGTGCTGGTGGAGGTGCCGGTGATGCTGTCGGTGGTGCGCCTGGTGAAGGCGTCCCGGCCCTGGTACGAACGGCAGTCCCTTTAAAAAGCGCTCGGTGTCCCCAACGGGCCTGCGGCGAAAAAGGCATGGACGGGCCGAAACGGCATCGGTATCTAGTTATGTTATAACATAACGTATTTCGGTGCCCCATGTCCCCGCCCTCCCCCTTGATTCATCTGCGCGCCCTGCGTCACCGGGTGGCCGGCCGCCTCGTGCTGGACCTGCCGGATTGGCGGGTTGAAGACGGGGAGCACGGCCTGCTTCTGGGGCCCAGCGGCAGCGGCAAGACCACGTTGCTGCAGATCATCGCGGGGCTGCTGTCCCCCACCAGCGGACAGGTGATGGTGGCCGGCCAGGACATGACCAGCCTGAGCGAAGGCGTGCGCGACACGGTGCGCGGCGCCTGCGTCGGCCTGGTGTTCCAGCAGTTGCACCTGGTGAACGCCTTGACCCTGGCCGATAATCTGCGCCTGGCGCAACGGCTGGCGGGTTATCCGCTGGATGACGACCGCGTCGCCCATCTGCTGGCGCGCATCGGCCTGGCCGGCCGGGCGGAGGCACGTCCCCAACAGCTTTCCCAGGGTGAACGCCAGCGGCTGGCCATCGCCCGCGCCGTCGTCAACCGCCCGGCCCTGCTGCTGGCGGATGAGCCGACCAGCGCGCTGGACGACGGCAATTGCCAGCGCCTGCTGGACCTGATGCTGGAACAGGCGGCGGAGAACGGGGCGACCCTGCTGATCGCCACCCACGATGCCCGATTGAAGGCCCGCCTGCCCGCCCGCCTGACCCTGGCGGCGTCCGTTCTGGAGGTGGTGGCATGAGTGGCCGCACCGTCATCGGCGGCGGCCTGGGCCCGTTCGGGCTCAGCCTGGCCTATTTACGCCAGAACCGCCTGGCCACGGGCCTGAATCTGTTGCTGCTGGCCCTGGGCGTGGCCGCCATCGCCGGGCTGGCGCTGATCGACAATCAGATGCAGGGGCGGCTGACCCGCGACGTTGCCGGCATCGACCTTGTGGTGGGCGCCAAGGGCAGTCCGTTGCAGTTGATCCTGTCCAGCGTCTACCAGGCGGACGTGCCCACGGGGAACGTTCCCCTGTCCACCCTGGACGATTTGCGGCGCAACCCGCTGGTCAAGCAGGCCATCCCGGTGGCCATGGGCGACAGCTATCATGGTTTCCGCATCGTCGGGACCACAGCGGATTATCCCGCCCATTACCAGGCGGCCCTGGCGCAGGGGCGCATGTTCGCCACCGCCATGGAGGCGGCCGTGGGCGCCACCGTGGCACGCGCCGCCAACCTGCATGTGGGCGACAGCTTCGCCGGCAGCCACGGCCTGACCCCCGGCGGGGAGGTGCATGCCCACACCCCTTACACCGTGGTCGGCATCCTGGCCCCCACCGGCACCGTTGTGGACCGTCTGGTGCTGACGCCGGTGGAAAGCGTCTGGGCAGTACATGACCATCACCATCATCACGATGATGGTGATGACGACGATCATGACGCGGACCATGATGCACCCCATTCCGCCGAGGCCGGCGCGCAGCCCCCGCGCGAGGTGACCGCCATCCTGGTGCGCTATGCCTCGCCCCTCGCCGCCGCCCGGCTGCCCCGCGCGATCAACAGCGAAACCGGGGCCCAGGCGGCCAGCCCCGCCGTGGAACTGGTGCGGCTGATGTCGTTGCTGGGTGCCGGGCTGGACGCCTTCCGCGCCGTGGGCGTGCTGCTGGTGGTGACATCGGCGCTGGGCACCTTCGTCGCACTGACCAACGCCCTGCAGCAGCGGCGCTATGATCTGGCCGTCATGCGCAGCCTGGGCGCCAGCCGGGCCCGCATCCTCATCCAGATTGGGATGGAGGCGCTGCTGGTCAGCGGTACCGGGACCGTGGCCGGCCTGGTCCTGGCCCATGGCGGCATCGCCCTGTTCGCCCTGTTGTCCCCCAAGGCGCGGGACTTCGGCCTCAGCCCCTTCACCGTTGTGCCGGCCGACCTGGGCCTGCTGGGCCTGGGCATCGCCGTCGCGGCGGTGGCGGCGGCCCTGCCGGCCATCCAAGCCTATCGCACCGACGTGGCCCGGACGCTGGCGCGGGGTTGAAAGCTAATGACACCACTGCGTACCATAAGGCGTGGGGTGGCAGCACAGGCCGGCGGAACCGCGTGGGGCGTCGGGGCCTAGGCTGTCCTGATAGGCGCGTGCGGCCTCCCGCCACTTTTCCTCCCGCATGTTGCGGACGGCGGCGGCGGCCATCTCCACATCTTCCGCCGATGAAGGCGCCGATGGGGTCGCCGCTGGCGATGCGCCCCCTTGCGGAGTGCCGGCCGGTGCCGGTACGGGCGGAGGGGGTAAGGATGCGGTGGGTGATGGCGCCGGATCGGCATCCCGGGCCGCCCCCGACCCGCTGGCGAGGCAGGCGGCAACCAGCATCGTCCACAGCATTCCCTTGCGCGTCATAGCGCCCCACCTTTCCATCGCCTATCGAAACCGCCAAATTGTGATATGTTATATCATAACTTGTTCACGGCGACCATTCTTGGAAATCCCCATGCCGCTGCCCCGCTTGCCTGCCCTGCTGCTGGCCCTGGCCCTGCCCGCCTTCACTCCGGCCCCCGCCCTGGCCCTGCGCCTGGAAAAGGGGACGGCGCCCAAGGTCCAGGACATTCCGCGCGCCACCCTGGGCTGGGACAAGATCGCCGACGTGAAGGAGGTCGAGGTGAAGGTGAAGAACGGCACGCGGCTGCGCGCCGTCTTCGGCCCCTCGGTGCAGCATATGGCGGGGCAAAGCCTGACGCTGGGCGGATACATCATCCCGCTGGACCAGACGGAACACTCGACCCACTTCCTGCTGAGCGCCCTGGCCCCCAGTTGCCCCTTCTGCCCGCCACCCGGCGCGGCCGACGTGGTGGAGGTGCGCACGACCGAGCCTGTCACCTTCACCTATGACCTGGTGGTCCTGATCGGCACCGTGCGGCTGACGCCGGACGATGAGAATTGCCTGTATTATCATCTGGATGGCGCCCACCAGCAGCCCAGCGGCTGATTTCCCCGCCGTCACCCGCCACTTTTTTGCGTTTGCCCATCCTGGATTTTTCGGGCCCGTTCGTCATACCTGGATAAGGCGCCGTTCAATAAGGCGCCGGCCAGGCGTGAAAACCAAGGGAGGAACGACGGGCGGTGAACAGGAGCGCGGTGGATCTATGGTTCGTGGAGGAAGTCCTGCCCCTGGAGGCGGCGCTGACCGGTTATCTGCGCCGCAAGTGGCGGGAGGCCAACGAGATCCCCGACCTGCGGCAAGAGATCTACACCCGTGTCTACGAGGCGGCGACCGTGGCGATCCCTGAGATGACCAAGCCCTTCCTGTTCATGACGGCCCGCAACCTGCTGATCGACCGCGCCCGCCGCGCCCAGGTGGTGTCGATCGAAACGGTGATCGACCTTGAGGATCTGGACGTGGCCGACACCGTGCCCGATCCCGAGCGCAACGCCGTGGGGCGCGAGGCCGTGCGGCTTTTGCAGGCGGCGATCAACCGCTTGCCCCCACGCTGCCGGGAGGTGACGCTGCTGCGCAAGGTGCATGGCCTGCCGCAACGCGACGTCGCCCGGCGCATGGGCATCAGCGAAAGCACGGTGGAGCAGCAGGTGGCGAAGGGTGTCCGCCTGATCGCCGACGCCATGGCGGACATCGCCCCCGAACCAATCGCCCGCCGCCTGGGCCGGGCCCGGAAAGCGGGGCGGTCATGATCGAGCACGACCCCATCGAGGAACAGGCATCGCGCTGGCTGGCCCGCCAGGACGCCGGACCGCTGGACGCGGCGGCCAAGGCCGGGTTCGAGGCCTGGCTGGCCACCTCCACCCGTCACCGCGTGACCTTTCTGAGGCTGGAGGCCGCCTGGAGGCGGGCGGATCATCTGCGGCCCCCCGGGCAGGCCACCCCCCTGCCGCTGCCGCGCGCCGACGCCCCGTCGGCGCCGTGGCGCCGCTGGCCCCCCCGACGGGCCGCCCGATGGGCCACCATGACAGCCGCGGCGGCCGCGGTGCTGCTGCTCGTGCTGCCGCTGGTGGATGAGTGGGACTGGCCCTTTACCGCCGGCCAGAAATTCAGCACGGGCGTGGGCGACCGCTACACCGCCCATTTGCAGGACGGCTCGCAGATCGAGCTGAACACCAACACCCGGCTGCGCGCCTCGGTCGACCAGACGGCCCGTGAGGTGCGGCTGGACAAGGGCGAGGCTTTCTTCGAGGTGGTGCATGACGACAAGCACCCCTTCGTCGTCATCAGTGGCGATCTGCGCATCGTCGATGTCGGCACCAAATTCTCCGTCCGCCGCGATGGCGACAAGCTGGAGGTGGTGGTGGCCGAAGGGGCGGTGCTGGTGGAGGACATGGCGCATCCCAACGACGTGCCCCCGACCCTGGTGACACAGTCCATGGCGGCGGTGGCCCAACCCAAGGCCATCCGTAAATCCAGCCGCAGCGAGGAACAAATCCGGGAGGCGCTGGGTTGGCGGCACGGGACGCTGGTGTTCACCGACCGGCCGCTGCGCGAGGTGGCGGCGGAATTCAACCGATATAACCGCAAGCAGCTGGTGGTGCCGGCTGAGGGCCCCATGGGCGACATCCGCATCGGCGGCAGCTTCGAGGCCACCAATGTCGACGCCTTCGCCCGCCTTCTGCACAGCGGTTTCGGCCTCAAGGTCATCGACGACGGCCGGGAAATAAGAATTTCAAATTGAGCATAGGGGATTTGGCACGGCCCTTCGTCAAAGCTCAATACAACAACCGAGAAATAGGGGAGAATCGTGCCAAATCCGACTATCCGTCGCACCCTTTCCGCAGCACTCATGTCCACGGTTTGTTGGCCGGCGCTGACTCACGCCGCTGAGCATGCCGCGAAGACTAATGCAACCCCAGCGATCACTTTGGCCTCCGCCGCCGAAACCGCGACCCAAACCGTGATCGATATCCCCGCCGGGGACCTGCGCGCGGCGCTGGAAAGCTATATCCGCCAGACCGGATCGCAGTTGATCTACAAGGCTGACGATGTGGCCGGAATCAGCACCAAAGGGGCGCAGGGCCGCCTGTCGGCCGAGCAGGCGCTGGACAGCATCCTGGCCAACACCGGCCTGACGGTGCACCGGGATTCGTCGGGCGCCGTGGTCGTCAGCCGCAAGACCGACCGCGCCGCCACCCTGACCCCCGCCCTGCGCCATACGGCCGCCGAGGGCGGTGCCGCCCAGGCCCAAGTCGCCCAGGCCACCCCAACCACCACCGGCACCGATGACGCTGCCGCCCTGGGCGGCGCACCCGACCTTCAGGAAATCATCGTCACGGGCACCCGATCCAAGCGCAACCTGCTGAACGCCTCGGTCGCCATCACCACGGTGAACGAGGCCGACCTGGCCCAGAAGGCGCCGCGCAGCACGGTGGACGTGCTGGAAATGATCCCCGGCATCTTCGTCGAGGGCACGGCCGGTCCGGTGTCCAACAATTACTCGGTGCGCGGCCTGCCGGGCGGCAGCCAGCAGTTCGTGCGCCTGATCGAGGACGGCATGCCCGCCATCTATGGCGGCCTGAACGATGACGAGGTGTTCCAGAACGACCTCTCGATCGACCGGGTCGAGGCGTTGCAGGGCGGCAGCTCCGGCATCCTGACGCCCAACGCCGCCGGCGCCTCCATCAACTTCATCTCGCGCAAGCTGAACTTCGACGAGGCCGGCGGCATCGCCCGCATCACCGGCACCACCTATGGCGACCGGCGCGGCGACCTGTGGTTCTCGTCGCCCATCCCTGGGTTGAAGGACACCGCGTTCGCCCTGTCTGGCTATTACGATAGCACGCCGGGTGTGCGCAACTCGCCCTTCCGGTACGAGACGTATCACATCAAGGGCCAGTTGGAGCACAAGTTCGAGGACGGCTGGATCCGCTTCACCGTCAAGGATTGGGACGAGCACGACCCCTACTACGCCGACCAGCCCTACGCCTACAACAACGGCACCATTTCCAGCGTGCCGGGCCTGGACAGCCAGTTCGGCAACATCATCGGCAAGGGCTTCGCCAACATCAGCGTGCCGGATTCCTGCTACGCCCACGGCCAGTGCTTCCGCAATTTCAGCATGCAGGACGGCATCCACGCCACCGGCCACCAGTTCCGCGTGGATGGGGAGCGGGAGTTCGACCACGGCATCTCCCTCTTCGCCCGGGGGCGCTATACCGAGACGGACTGGGACTTCAATGGCGTGTTCGCCGGCAGCGGCACGGGCAACGGCGGCCTGGCCTCGGCCCTCACCTACCTGACGCCCACCAGCGCCTCCCCCATCTACAGCCTGCTGCAGCAGGGCCTGGCGGCTTTCCCCGGCACGACCCAGTTCGGCATCCGCAACCTGACCAACGGCCAGGTCACCCCGGCGTCCAACACCGCCGCGCTGAACGGCCTGAATGGCAACGGCCTGCTGCAGCAGACCGTGCTGAACCGGCAGTTGGTGAAGCTGCGCGACTGGGGCAGCGACTTCGGCGCAAAGTGGGAAACCTCGGGCGACGGCTGGGCAAACAGCCTGACAGTGGGCGGCATGATCTACGCCACCGACATCAACACCGACCAGTCCGGCGTGTCGACGCTCATCAACGACGTGACGAACCAGTCCAACATCTACGACGTCGTGGCCATGAACAACGCCGGCGCCGTACTGGGGACCCTGGGCAACAACGGCCTGATCTCCTACGGCAACTGGGGCCAGGGCATCAGCGCCACCCACCAGACCTCCAAGTCGGTCTATGTGAACAACGAGTTCACCTGGAACCAGGACCTGCATGTCGACTTCGGCGTGCGGTATGAGCGTGAGGATACCGACGCGGTGGCGGGCAACAGCTCCGCCCTGCCCATCCCGGCCGGGGTGGGCGGCCTGGCGCAGGTGAATCCCAGTGCCTTCAACGGCACCTACAGCTATACCTCCGGCCATGAATCGCCGGTGCATGTCACCGCCGGCGTCAACTACACCGTCGCCCAGAACCTGTCGGTCTATGCCCGCTACGCCCACGCCTACCAGACCCAGGGAACCAACCCGCAGGCGACGGCGCTGACCCTGTATGAAGGCGGCGTCACCTATTCCGATTACGGACTGACCGGCACCATCCGGGGCTTCCGGACGGAGTTCAACAACCAGACCTGGGGCGGCGGCGTCAATCCCGACAATCCCAACCTGAACCAGGCCTTCTTCGCCGACTCCCAGACCAATGGCGTCGACGTCGACTTGTTCTATCGCCCGCAGTATGAGCCGCTGAGCGCCTTCGCCATCCACGCGCAGGCGACCTACCAGGACCCGGCGTTCAGCAACGTCAAGGTGGGATTCACCGACGTCAACGGCACCAACATCGCGCCGCAGGTGGCCGCCTTCTACAATGGCAAGGTTCCAGGCCGCACGCCCAAGATCCTGTACGCCATCACGCCGGAATACGACCTGCCGGACAACAGGGGCCAGATTTACCTGCGCTACAAGTATGTCGGCCGCATCTTCGCCGACAACGGCAACCAGGTGGAACTGCCCGGCTATGGCATCGTGAGCATCGGCGCCATCTACAATCTCACGCCCGCCATGACGCTGAACGTCAGCGTCGACAACGTGACGGATGAGTTGGGCCTGACGGAGGGCAACCCCCGCCAGGGCTTCACCCAGCAGATCGTGAACGGCTATTTCTATGGCCGTGGCATCGTCGGCCCCAACGCCATGGTGTCCCTGACCGCGAAGTTCTGACCCCGCTTCCTTCCTCCCCTCCTCCCTGGGCGGGCGGCGGATCAGCTCAGGGCCCGCCGCCCGCCTTTCTTTTTAAAATGCCTTGTCATGGGAGTGCGCACGCCGTGTCAGACCGACGGATCCGAAAGGTCGTCATCCTGGGCGGGGGCACCGCCGGATGGATGACGGCGGCGGCCTTGGCCAAGGTGAACACGCCGCCGCAGTTCGAGGTGACGCTGATCGAGTCCGAGGAGATCGGCATCATCGGCGTGGGGGAGGCCACCATCCCCACCATCCACTGGTTCAACAATCTGATCGGCCTGGATGAGGCGCGGTTCCTGCGCGAAACCATGGCCACCTTCAAACTGGGTATCGAGTTCGTCGGCTGGAACGGGACCTCGGGTGGGAATCCCAGCCGCTATTTCCATCCCTTCGGGCGCTATGGCGGGCCGGCCGACGCCCAGATGTTCGTCCACCGCTGGATCCGGGCCCGCCAGGACGGCCTGCCCCACAGCCACGAGGAGTATTCCCTGGCGACGCTGGCGGCCCGGATGGGCAAGTTCGGCCCGCCCGCCCCCGACCCCAATTCCCTCTTCTCCACCCTGGGCCATGCCTACCATTTCGACGCCGGCCTCTACGCCGCCCATCTACGCCAGTTGGCGGAAGCCCGCGGGGTTAAGCGCGTCGAGGGCAAGGTGGAGCGGATCGAGCGGCACCCGGAAACCGGCTTCGTCACCCACCTGACCACCCACCGGGGCGATGTCCTCGCCGGTGACCTGTTTGTCGATTGTTCCGGCCTACGCGCCCTGTTGATCGGCGGCGTCATGGAAAGCGGGTTCGAGGACTGGTCGCACTGGCTGCCCTGCGACCGCGCCCTGGCCGTGCCGTGCGAGCGGGTGGCCGACACCCTTCCCTACACCCGCGCCACCGCCCACGCCTTCGGTTGGCAGTGGCGCATTCCGCTGCAGCACCGCACCGGCAACGGCATGGTCTACAGCAGCCAGGTCGCCAGCGACGACGCGGCGGCCCACGCCCTGATGGCCAATCTGGACGGCCCGGCCCTGGCGGAGCCGCGCCTGGTCCGTTTCCAGACGGGACGCCGGCGGCAGGCCTGGGTCAAGAACGTGGTGGCCATCGGCCTGTCCAGCGGCTTCCTGGAGCCCTTGGAGTCCACCTCCATCCACCTGATCCAGAGCGGCATCGCCAAGCTGCTGTCCCTGTTCCCCAGCCGGGAATGCCCGGAGGAGACGGCGGGCCAATTCAACCGTGTCTTCGCCACCGACATGGAGTCCGTGCGCGACTTCCTGGTGCTGCACTACCGCCGCACCCAAGGCCGGGAGGAACCGCTGTGGCGCCACTGCCAGGCCATGGCCGTGCCGGAGGGCCTGACCTGGAAGGAACGGCACTTCACCCGCACCGGCCGCATCGTGCTGTCGACCGATGAGTTGTTCCGCGACGCCAGCTGGTTCGCCGTCATGATGGGCCAGGGCCTGCGGGCCGCCGATTACAACCCGCTGCTGGACACCCTGCCAGCGGCCGAAAACGTCACCTACCTGCAGCACCTGCGGGACCAGATGGCCAAGGCCGTGGCCACGCTGCCCAGCCATGACGCGTACCTCCGCCGCGTCATGGCGCCGGCCTAGCCCGCGTCACCGCGTTCCCCTACCCCACCTCCATCACCTTCGCGCAGGACCTTTGCCCATGCCGCGCCTCCCCCACCTTGTCCTCAGTTCCGCACTGGCCCTGACGCTGGCCTGGCCCCCGGCATGCTTCGCCGACACAGCCACGAAGCCAGCGCTGTCCTACAGCCTGACGGAAGGGCGCAACCTCAACGCCTTCGTGCGGGAGGGCGCGGTGGCGGCGCACCTGCTGCTGCGGTCGGGCAAAGACGCCCGCATCCTGGTGGCCTTCCCCGCCGGCAACAGCGGCGTGGGCCTGTGGCTGGAGACGCAGGATGATGCGCAGTGGACCATCGACGGGGGGCCCCGCCCCATCACCACGACGGAAAGCCGGGGCCGCCCCCTACGCGGCATCGTGTTCGACGCCACGCTGAAGGCCGACAGCGCGGTGCCCCGCCAGGGCGTGCTGTCCAGCATCCGGGTGCTGCGCGATTATGAGGCGCTGCACACCCTGCCGGCGCAGGTCGAGGTATCGCCTACCCGCACCCAGGACACGCTGGACTGGGCGCGCGACCGGCTGGACGGCGAGCCCGGCTATCGCCTGATGGTCACCGTCACGCGTGGCCGTTTGGCGGACGGCGTGCTGAGAGCCGGCGCCGACGGCACCATCGGCCTGCGCGTCATGGCGCTGACGGGCGAAACCCCACTGACCCCACTGGCGGGCGATCAGCTATTGACCGCCCAGGCGGTGGCCCAGCCAGGCGCCCGCGACGCCCTGACCTTCCTCAGTTATCGGGAAAAGCTGCTGGCCGGGTCCTGGCGGTTCGACACCTATTTCGGGCGCGATACGCTGATGTCCGTGATGCTGTTGATGCCGGCCTTACAGCCGGACGCGGTGGCGGCGGGCCTGCGCTCCGTCCTGGCCCGGCTGTCGCCCGGCGGCGAGGTGGCGCATGAGGAGGACATCGGCGAATTCGCCATCCTGGACCATCTAAAGACGAACGGCACCCTGTCGGACGCGCCGGTCTACGACTACAAGATGGTGGATAGCGATTTCCTGCTGGCGCCGGTGGCCCGCGCCTGGCTGGTGGACGACGCGCGCGGCCGCGCCACCGCCCGGGACTTCCTGGCCGGTCCTGCCCTGACAAATCCCGATGGCCGCTCCGGCTTGGAGGCGGCGGCGGGTGCGGCCCTGGTGCGCAACCTGCGCCATGTGGTCGCCCAGGCGGCGCCGTTCGCCGCGGCACCGGAGATCAACACCCTGGTGCGGCTTAAGCCCGGCGTGCCGGTGGGGGAATGGCGTGACAGCAACACTGGCCTGGGCGGCGGCGTCTATCCCTATGACGTCAACGCCATCCTGATCCCTGCGGCGCTGGAGGCGACGGACGCCCTGCTGCGGGCCAAGCTGCTGGACCCCTGGCTGGACGCAACCTCCCGGGCGGAGCTGGCCAAGGCCGCCGACCTGGCCAAGGTGTGGCGGGCCAAGGCCCCCGCCCTGTTCGACGTGACCGTGCCAGCGGCCGAGGCGCGGCGGGCCGTGGCCGCCTACGCCGCCAAGGCGGGCGTGCCCGCCGACACCGCCCTGGCCAGTCTGCCGGACGGCCCGGTGCACTTCCATGCCCTATCACTGGACGCGGCGGGCCAGCCGGTGCCCGTGCTGCATTCCGACGAGGGCTTCGACCTGCTGTTCGGTCACCCGGCACCCCAGGCCCTGGACGCCGCCGTGGACGCAGCCAGCCGCCCCTTCCCCGCCGGCCTGATGACCGGCATCGGCATGCTGGTGGCCAACCCGGCCTACGCCCCGGCGGCGGTGCAGGACCTGTTCCCGCGCACCGCCTATCACGGCACGGTGGTGTGGTCCTGGCAGCAGGCCCTGACCGCCGCCGGCCTGGCCCGGCAGCGGTCCCGCACCGACCTTCCGCCCGCGACGCGGGACAAGCTGACCCGCCTGCAGGCGGCCCTGTGGCAGGCCATCACCGCGACCCGCAGCGTGCAGAGTTCGGAGCTGTGGTCCTGGGACTTCCACGACGGCCACTACGTCGTCGCCCCCTATGGTGCTGCCGGCGGCGACGCCGACGAGTCCAACGCCGCCCAACTGTGGAGCACCGTCTTCCTGGCCGTGCGGCCGCCGAAGGGCGCGCGCTGAGCCAGAACCAAACCCTATCCACTCAGCGGGAGCGGGAGGGCATATCCAATCCCATCAAAACCCAAGCGCTTAGGAGTTGCGTCCTGCCGTTCAGCTTCCCGGCAATTGCCAGACATGTCGAGGTCAAAAGGAGGAAGGCCCGCGCCGAATAACGAAACCAAAATTACTAAAGTTCCATGACAGGCCGGAATCTTGCCGTGTGCCGCGTCTTGGCTTTTAGGGGCGCCCGCCGGGGGCGTCCAAAAGGGAGCCGAAAGAAGACTATGCGACACACGATGCTCAAGGACGTCCTGCTCTGCGGCGCCATGGCGGGCGCCCTGCTGGCCGCACCGACCATCCATGCCGCCGAAGCCACCGCCGCCACCGCCAAAGACGCGACCACGGCCAGCACGGACGGAACGCTGGAGGAAATCCTGGTGTTCGCCAACCGCGAGCAGGCCGACAGCGGCAAGCTGCGGGCGTCCAACACCGTCGACATCATGTCGGCGACCGAACTGGAACACACCGCCGTTCATAACGTGGCCGAGGCCCTGGGCCTGCTGCCCGGCGTGACCGTCAGCAACACCGGGCAGTCGGTGGCCGGCGGCATCGACGGCGCCTCGCGCGGCGAAGGCATGCTGGTGGCCATCCGCGGCATGAACTCCGAATTCGCCGTCGACCTGATGAACGGCGTGGAAGTGGCCCAGGGCCTGCCCTACAGCCGTAGCGTCCAGCTGGACCTGCTGCCGCCTTCCGGCCTGCAGACCATCGTCGTGAACAAGACGCTGGACGCGTCCATGAGCGGCGACGCCATCTCCGGCACCGTCGACTTCCGCACCCCCACGGCCTTCGACTTCACCAACCCGCTGCACATCAGCGTGCAGGGCGGCGCCCGCCTGGAAAGCCGCGCCCGCGACTATGGCGAGACCGGCCTGGGCGGCAACACCGCCGCCGAGATCGCCAGCCAGTTCGGCCGCGACCGCCAGTTCGGCGTCTATGTCAGCGGCTATTACGACAAGCGCCACTTCACCAACAGCGAGATGGCCGGCGTCGACGCCGCCCATAACGATGGCGGCTGGGGCTTCGCCGTCAGCAGCACCAGCAACGGCGCGACCAACCCGGCCGGCACGGACCCGACGTCCAACCTGCGCCAGACCGGCATCAGCGTCGGCGTGTCGGACGGCAGCACGGAACGTTACGGCGGCAACCTGTCGCTGGATTGGCGTCCGGACGACACCACCGCCATCTTCCTGCGCGGCTCCTTCGCCCGCGAGAACGCGGTGCAGAACAGCACGCTGAGCCAGATCATCAGCACCAACAAGAGCTGGAACCAACTGGCCAGCGGCCTGTACGGCCTGAGCGTGGACAAGTACCGCACCTCCGTCTGGTATGAGACCAACCCGGAGCGCGCTGACCTGTCCACCATTCAGCTGGGCGGTGAGAAGAAGCTGGGCAACCTGACGCTGACGCCCACCGTGTTCTTCAGCGCCGCCAACAACGACCGCCCCAACCACATCGAGGCGTCGGCCCGCAACGACCAGTACAGCAGCAGCGCCCGCTTCCCCAGCGGCATCGCCGGCATGGGGAGCAACGACGGCTATCCGGTGCCGGTGTTCAGCCCCGGCATGTATGACGCCCTGAACAACTCCGCCACCGCCCTCTGGGCCCGCCGCGCCGGCCAGCTGACCCAGCAGGGCAGCCACCAGGACAAGTACGGCGCCAAGGTGGACGGCCAGTACGACATGGCGGACAACGGCCCGCTGTCCTTCATCAAGGCGGGCGTGAAGTTCGTGGAAAGCGACCGCGCGGTCACCAACCGCGACTGGACCAACCCCTATTTCTCGGCCTTGGGCTACCCCAACAGCACCTGGTCCAGCCTGGGCATCGCCAACGGCTATTATTCCTCGGTCTACCCCGGCCGCTACAACTGGTCGGTGCCCAAGGTGAACCAGCAGACCCTGCTGGACTATTTCTACAAGCTGCAGACGGCCAGCAGCTTCGACACCTGCAACGGCAACTACGTCGACAACATGAACTGCAACACCCTGAAGGGGCGTGAGCAGGTGACGTCGGCCTATGTCATGGGCGACCTGCAGTTCGGCCAGGTGGAGGTCATCCCCGGCATCCGGTTCGAGCACACGGACATCCACAACACCTTCTGGCAGCTGGACAGCAGCGGCAAGACCGTCGGCCATTGGGAAAACAGCAGCACCACCTACAACGAGCCGCTGCCCAGCGTGCTGGTGAACTGGCGCCCGGACAACGACACCGTCTACCGCGCGTCGGTCAGCCAGTCCTACACCCGGCCGGCCCTGGTGCAGCTGGGCGCCTCCTCCTCCGTGTCCATCAGCGCCGACACGGGCGTCAAGACCATCACCCAGGGCAACCCCAACCTGAAGCCCATCGAGTCCACCAACCTGGACATGTCGGGCGAATGGCACAACAGCCAGGGCGGCATGGCCTCCACCGCCGTCTATTACAAGCGTCTGTCGAACTACCTGTTCGACAACGGCTCGTCCCTGGTCAACCCGTTCAGCACCACCAGCAACCTGGTCAGCATCAGCCAGCCCAAGAACGGTGGCAACGGCGACGTTTACGGCATCGAGCTGGCCTTCCGGCAGAAGTTCGACACCATCCTGACCGGCTGGCTGTCGGGCTTCAGCATCGGCGGTAACCTGACCCGCCAGTGGTCGATGGTCGACACGGGCATCAAGGGCCTGGACGCCGACCAGCCCATCCAGAACGCCCCGGGCTGGCTGGCCAACGCCACCCTGTCCTACGCCGTGGGCGGCTTCTCCGCTGACGTCACCTACAACCACACCGGTTCCTACCTGGCCTATTACGATTACCTTGGCCAGGGCGGCAGCTGGGATAACCTGTGGGTCCGGCCGACCAACCGCCTGGACCTGCACGTCGGCTACAAGTTCGACAACGGCGTCTCCGTCGACGGCTCCGTTTCCAACCTGACCGGCGACTACACCTACTGGTCCCACATCGGGCACAACAGCCTGACGCTGTCGAACATCGTCGACAGCGGCACCACCGCGCTGATGACCGTGAAGTATACCTACTGATATAGTCTGCTACCGGGGGTGGGGCCCATGGTCCCACCCCTTTTTAACCCCCGCGTCCCCGTCATCGGGAGCCTGCACATGGCGCAGCCCTCTATCATAAAACTGAAGCCTGCCGCCGCTATGACCTTGTCCGCGCCAGCACAGCGGCCGAGGGGAAAAATGGATAGCCAGGCCGATGCCAGGACCGACAGCACGCCGCCGTCAGTATTCGACAGCGCGGAGCTGGAGGCTCACCAATCGGCGCTGCGGGGATATTTCGCCCGCCGCGTCCGGCAGGCGCAGGACGTGGACGATTATGTCCAGGACGTTTATCTGCGCGCGCTGTCTGCCGCCCCGGACCGGGGCGTGGACAACTGGCGCGCTTTTCTGCTGCGCGTGGCCAACAATCTGCTGATCGACCGCTTCCGCCGCAACACCGCCCGCCACCAGGACGCCCATGACGGCCTGGAGGAGGTGGCGGAGCTGGTGGACGATGGCGCCGCGACGCCCGAACGCACCCTGATGTTCCGGCAGGAACTGGCCTGCCTGGAGGCGGCGCTGCGCGACGTGGACCCGCTGGCGCGCCACGCCTTCCTGCTGGTGCGGGTCGACGGGCTGAGCCACCGGGAGGTGGCCGGCCGCCTGGGTCTTGAGGTCAAAACGGTGTCCCGTCAAATCGAACGTGTCCTGGCCCATCTGGCCCGGACGTTGGTGGAGCCGTCGCGTTGACCCCCACCGATCAGGACCAAGCCATACTGGAAAACGCCGCCGCCTGGCTGCGGCGCATACACAACGGGGACCTGGGCGCCGAGGGCCAGCGGACCTTCCGCGCCTGGCTGGAAACCGACCCCCGCCACACCGCCGCCATGGACCTGGTGACACGCGCCTGGACGGCCAGCGGCGCCATCACCGACAAGGGCGCGCTGCGGCCGGACCTGACCCGCGCCCGGGGCCTGCGCCTGGCCGACGACCAGACGCGCCCGCACCGGTCCTGGCGCCGCGCCGTCTGGCTGCCGCCGCTGGCGGGCCTGGCCACCGCCATGGCCCTGGCGCTGGTCTGGCTGTGGAACGGCGCGGTCAGCGAGGCCGACTATGTCACCGCCGCCCACGACCATCCGCAGGTGACGCTGTCCGACGGCACGGTGATGCGCCTGGGTGGTTCCACCCACCTGCATGTGCGCATCGACCCGCTGAGCCGTCGCGTGGACCTGGCCCAGGGCGAGGCCGAATTCCAGGTGACGCATGAGAGGCTGCGGCCCTTCCACGTCCTGGCCGGGGGGCTGGAGGTGCGCGACCTGGGCACGCGCTTCACCGTGTCGTCCCACGGCACCCAGGTGCGCGCCATCCTGCTGGAGGGTGCCGCGGAAATCCGCGACCGGGACAGCGGCCGCGTGCTGTTGAACCTGAGCCCCGGCCAGCAGGTGGACCAGGACGGCCAGGGTCCGGTGCGCCTGGGCAAGGCCAACCTGGCCCAGGTGGCGGCGCGCCAGGACGGCCGCCTGCTGTTCGACGACGTGCCCCTGGCGCAGGTGGTGCCGGAGGTGGCGGCCCGCACGGGCATCGTGCTGCGCCTGGATGATCCCGCCCTGGGCGCGATCCGCGTCAGCGGCAGCTACCGCGCCGACGACATCGCCGGTTTTTTGGCGGCCCTGGCCCGCCTGCATCCCATCACCTGGCGGCAGGACGCCAATGGGGATTACCGGATTGGCCGCCGGCGGTGACCCCTCGCGCAGGCCAGGACACCGCCGGCTGGCGGTGTCGTGCGCCCTGCTGCCCGGCCTGACCGGAATGGTGGCCACCGCCCCGGCGGCGGCGCACGCCGCCTATACCATTACGGAGCAACCCCTGGGCAGCGCGCTGCTGGAGCTGGCACGGCAGTCGGGCCGGGACGTGCTGTTCCGGCCGGAGCTGGTGCGCGGCTGTCGCACGGCGCCGCTGTCGGGTGAAACCGATTTCGAGGCGGCGCTGGCCCATCTGATCTCAGGGTGCCATTTACGCTATCGCCTGGGCGACGGCGGGGCCATCGAGCTGGAGCGGGCGCCGGTTCCCGCGACCGTCGCCATCCCGGCCGTGGCGCCGGCACCCGGTCAGTTGCCGGAGGTGCTGATCGTCCGCGCCGCCCATCACGACACGCCGCCCGGCGAAATCACCGCCACCGCCCTGACAGACAGCCTGACGGCGGCCGAATTGCGGGAGCGGGCGGACCGCACCCTGGCGGAAGGGCTGGGCCGCCTGGCCGGGGTGAACGTGCTGGTCACGTCCCTGCAAGGAGACTTGGGCGGCATCGACCGGGCCGCGCGCGGGGAGGGCCAGTTCGCCGCCGTGCGCGGGCTGGACAGCGCCTATGCCGTCACGCGCCTGGACGGGGTCTCGGTGGCGCAAAGCATGCCCTACAGCCGTGCCGTGCAATTGAGCCTGCTGCCGCCGCTGGCCATGGACGGTGTGGAACTGACCAAAACGCCGGACGCCCACGACGACGGCGACGCCACCGCCGGCCAGTTCGACTTGCGCCTGGCCTCGGCCCTGGAAGGGGGGAGCATACCCGCCTGCTGGTCCAGGGCAACCTGGATGAGCGGTCCGCCAGCCTGGGACGTCCGTCCAGCGGCGGCATGGCCATCGCCGATATCGCCCGGCAGTTCGGCCGGGACCATACGCTGGGGCTGTCGGTCACCGGCTATTACGGCCGCAACCGCTTCGCCAGCGTGGAACAGTCCTATCAGACGACGCAATTCGAGTACCGCCTGGTCGACGCCAGCGGCAAGCCCCCCGCCGGAATGGACCCGGCGCGCGACCTGATGGCCACCTCGCTGAACGTGCAATATTCGGAAGGCGAAACGCGGCGCTGGGGCGGCAGCCTGGCCGGCGACTGGCAGCCCAGCGACACCTTCCACGCCTTCGCCCACGTCACGGTCGCCACCGCCGACACGGACCAGGAAGTCTACCAAATGGGCTTCCAGGGCGGGCGGGACCCCAGCTTCATCTCCCGCGTGGCGCTGGGCAACGGCCTTTATGAGAACCGCAGCGTCAAGACCCAGGTGCATTACTGGTTCGAGACCAATCCAGATACGGCGACCCTGGGAACGGCGCAGGTCGGGGCGGACTGGCACGCCGGCGCCCTGACCCTGGCGCCCCGCCTGTTCTACACCTGGGGAGAGAACGGCCGGCCCCAGCATATCGAGATGTCATTCTGGAACCCGGTGGCCACCACGGTGAACCAGGGCCTGAGCCTGCGGCGCCAGGACGGATATCCCGTGGTGGCGGGGCCGTCCGCCGCCCTGGCCATGGCCGATAGCGTGGAGAACCTGCCCGTTTCCAACCGGGGCCAAATCACCAGCCTGTCCAGCCGCCAGGACCGGATCGGCGGCGCCTTGGATGGCAAGCTGCCCCTGTCCGCCGACGCCACGCTGGAAGCCGGGGTCAAGATCACCGACAGCCAGCGCGACAGTTACCGCCGGGACCAGGAGGGCCAGTTGGTCGGCGGCCAGGGGGCGGTGGAAGCCGGCAGCACGGTGGCCAGCCTGGCGGCGGCGGGCCTGCGCGCCGGCACCCTGACGGCCCCCCTGGCCGGCATCTACGATTTCACCTTCCCCCTGATCAACGCCGACCGGCTGGCGCAGCTTTACCGCCAGCGGGACGGGAACGCCACCTGGACCGCCGACGCCTGGAACGGCAACACGCTGAGCGGTGGGGAGCGGCGGGTGGCCGCCTACAGCCAGGTCCGCCTGACCTGGGATGATTTCGTGCTGCTGCCCGGCTTCCGCGCCGAATTCTCCGACCTGACCAACCGCTATTGGCTGTCCGGTGGCAACGGCACGCCGGCGGGCGGCGTCCATTACGGCTGGAACGACAGCAACAGCCAGTTCACCGCCCTGCTGCCCCGCGTACAGGCCAAATGGCAGCCGGACCCGCAGCTGACCTACCGCGCCGCCGTGTGGACCAGCCAGACGGCCCCGTCCCCGTACCAGCTGGCCGGCAACGCCACCGCCACGCAGGACAGCGACGGTGTGCTCACCATCACCCGGGGCAACCCCGACCTGAAGGCGGTGGACGGGCTGAACTTCGACCTGTCGGGGGCCTGGGCCTGGACGGGTCAAGCCACGGGCGAGGACGGCCGGCTGGAATTGGCGGTCTTCCACAAGCGGCTTAAGAACTACCTGTACGACGCCGGCGGCAACCTGGCCGCCGGGGCCGCCACCAGTGACGCGCAGGTGCGGCTCAGCATCCCCACCAACGGCGGCACCGCCCGGCTGACGGGGGCGGAACTGTCGCTGGACCAGGGGCTGGCGGCCGTGGCCGACGCCCTGAGCGACTTCCGCCTGGCGGGCACCCTCAGCTGGGAAACGACATCGGTGCGCCTCAACAACGCCGACCTGAACGCGGTGGAGCGGGTGCAGTACGCGCCCCGCTGGCTGGCCGGGGTGCAGCTGCGGTACGACCGGGGGCCCCTGCACCTGGCGATGGATTACCGCTGGGCCGACGACTACGTGCAATCCTATGGCACCGCCTTTGTTTCCGGGGGCGGAACGACCATGGCCGGCAGCGCCCTGGACACCTGGGTGCATCCGACGCGGCGGCTGGACGTCAGCGCGGGCTACGACGCCGGCGGGGGTTTGAGCGCCCGGTTGACGGTGCGCAACCTGGGCGATGCCCTGGCCTATCGCACCAGCGTGGGCCGCCACGGCGACGCGGTGGTGCAGACCATCAGCGCCGGCCGCAGCTTTGAACTCAGCCTTCAGCAGGAATTCTGACGATGTCGCGTTCCGTCCTTCGCCAGTCCCTTTTGGCCACCGCCCTGCTGCTGGCCCCGCCCGCCTTAGCCGCCCCCGCCAACCCCGCCGCCATCGCCGACGCCTCCCCCCTCACCCAGGACGCGCTGGTCCGGCTACGGAGTGATGTGGACGCGATCCACGATCCGGCGATCAAGGCGGCGACCCAGGACGCCCTGTTCGATCCCGCCACCTGTGTCGCCCATCGCGCCAACCTGGATGCCGCGGGACGCCAGGCCATCATCGACCGGCTGGTGGCGGAGGGCCTGGCCGATCCCGCCGACACCACCACTCTGCCCGGCGGTTTGATGGCGGGGCTGTTCCCCGCCTTGCCGGACGATGACGGCCCCTGCCCCCACCTGCCCCAGCCGTTCGCCGCCGCCCCCGGCGGCAATGCCGGCAGCCATCATTCCTGGCCGGGCGGCCTGCCCGTGCATGAGGCGTTCAACGCCCGGAGCGCCCAGGACTTCGCCGCCGCCTACCGCACCCTTGAGGGGGTGGACCTGGACGGCCAGGACGATCTGATCACCGTCGCCCCCCTGTGGCACGACTGGGCCAAGGCCCTGCTGTTCGTCTGGCGCGCCGATGGCGGCCTGCCGCCGGAGATTTCCCTGGGCGGCCACGGACCGGAGGGCGATTTCCGTACCGGGGCCCACCACATCCTGGGCCTGGCGGAGGCCATGGCCCGCCACCTGCCCGCCGATCTGGTCATCGTCCAGGCCTGCGCCCACCAGGCGCCGGAGCGCGGCAAGCCGGAACGGCTGGTCCATTGGTTGCGCGCCGCCGCCATCATCGCCCGCGTCGATCCGGTGGAGGCCGGATATCTGGTGCCCACCACGCAAGGTGGCCTGACCCTGCCCGGTGTGGGCAACGTGCCCCGCTGGTGGTCCGCCTGCCTGATCCACGCTCAATCTGACCATAACTGGGTCTATGCCGAGCCAGCCATCGAGGATGCCGATGCGCTGCTGCGCCAATTGGCCCCGCGCTTCGGCATTGATGCCACCGATCCCGCCCGTTACGCCTGGGGATACCGCCATCCGGTACTGGCCCGTCTGGGGGCGGCCCGTATCCAATCCCTGGCGGCCACGGGCGGACTGGACGCCCTGGCCCAGACGCTGACCCAGCTGCGCGCCCAAGGGGTGTTCTGATGCCCCACCCCCTCATTCCCACCCTGGTCCCCACCTTGGTCCCCCCTAGGATCACAACCGGAAAGAAGCCCGTGACCCGCCTCGCTTCCCTATTCCTGGCCGGCCTGCTGCTGACGGCCGCCGCCCCCGCCGCCCAGGCCAACCTGCCGGCCGATGCCACCGCCGCGCCCCACGCCGCCAACGGCCAGCCCCTGCGGCTGGAGCGCGTGGTGATGCTGGTGCGCCATGGCGTGCGGGCGCCGCTGGACACCGAGGCGGCCCCCGGCCTGGCCCAGGGCGACTGGGCCGCCTGGCCGGTGGCACCCAGCCTGCTGACGCCCCATGGCGCCGCCGCCGCCACCCTGATGGGCGCCTATCAGCGGCAATGGCTGGCCGCCAACGGCCTGCTGCCGGCCCAGGGCTGCCCAGCCGAGGGCCAGGTGGCCATATGGACCAATTCGGCGGAGCGCACCATCCGCACGGGCGAGGCCATGGCCAAGGGCCTGGCGCCCGACTGCGCCCTGGACATCGGCCACAAGCCGCCGGGTACGCTGGACCCGCTGTTCGACCCGTTCGAGGCGGGGGCCGCCACCGTTGACGCCAAAGCCGCCGTGGCGGCGATGGAGCCGGAAATGGGCGATGTGCGCAACGCCTCGACCTATCTGGTGCCCGCCATCACGCTGACGGCGCGGGGCTTGGGCTGCGACCGCGCCACCCCGGCGTGCGACCTGGTGCAGATGCGCACCACCATCACCCCCAGCGCCGACAACCGGGGTGTGGATCTGCGCGGCCCCGTCGCGCAGACGGCCGGCGCCGCCCAGATCTTCATCCTGCAGTACCTGGAAGGCCTGCCGGCCAGCCAGGTCGCCTGGGGCCGGCTGGGCGACGGCCAGGGGCTGCGTGACGCGCTGGCCCAAATCTCCCGCCTGCACGGGCTACAGTTCGACGTCTTCGCCCGCAACGCCTACATGGCGCCGCGCAAGGCGGTGGCGCTGGCCCCGCGCATGGTCCAGGCGCTGACCGGCGCCGGCCAGCCGCCCGTCACCCTGCTGGTGGGCCATGACGACAACATCGCCGCCATCTCCGGCCTGCTGGGCGTCCATTTCCAGGTTCAGGGCTATGGCGAGGACGACCCGCCCGTGGGCGGCGGCCTGCGCCTGGAACTGTGGCGGGATGCCACTGGCCAGGCCCTGGTCCGCGTCGCCTATGTCGCCCAGACCCCGGACCAGGTGCGCACCCTGACGCCGCTCAGCCTGGCCACCCCACCGTGGAGCGCCGTCCTGGCCCTGCCGGGCTGCGCCGAGCTGTGCCCCGTGAAAACGGTGACGGACAAACTGTCCGTCACCCGCTGACGCCCCCCCGCCCACGGTCTCTCTTACTGGAAAGCCGCCCAATCATGATGGATCGCCGTTCGCTTCTTCGCCATGCATTGGGCGGCGTCGCCCTGGCCGGCCTGCCGCCGGCCTTGGCCCGTGCCGCCGCCATTCCCGCCGATGTGCGCACCGGAACCCTTGAGGACGTGGCCCACATCGTCGTCCTGATGCAGGAAAACCGGGGCTTCGACCATTATTTCGGGACCCTGTCCGGTGTCTGCGGCTTCGGCGACCGCTTCCCCATCCCGGTGCCGCCGGGACCGGACGGCCAGCCGATGACCGTGTGGGACCAGCGCGACCGCACCGACCCGCATCCCCGCATCGTCAATCCCTTCCACCTGTCGACCAAGGCGCATTTCGAACTGATGCGCATGCTGGGCACGCCGCACCAGTGGAACAACGCCCAGGCCGCCTGGGACAACGGCCGCATGGCGCACTGGCCGGAGGCCAAGACCCAGCGCGCCATGGGCTACTACACGCGGGAGGACATCCCCTTCCAGTTCGCCATGGCGGAGGCGTTCACCATCTGCGACGCCTATCACTGCGCCATGCACACCGGCACCAACACCAACCGGCTGTTCCTGTGGACCGGCACCAACGATCCGCACGGCAAGGGTGGCGGTCCGGCCATCGACAACCCCGACGATGACCTGACCAAGCCGGACGCGGCCAGCATCCCGCGCTTTTCCTGGACGACCTATCCAGAGCGGCTGGAGGCGGCAGGCGTCAGCTGGGGCCATTACCAGGACATGGCCGACAATTTCGGCGACAACCCGCTGGCCAATTTCCTGCAATACCGCGCCGCCTATCGCGGCGACCCAGGCTCCCGCGCCGTGCTGCGGGACAAGGGCCTGTCCACCCGGGCGCTGGACAAGCTGCGCGAGGATGTGCTGGCCGACCGGCTGCCCCAGATTTCCTGGGTCGTCGGCACGGAAGAGGGGTCGGAGCATCCGGGCCCGTCCAGCCCGGCGCAGGGGGCGGCCTACACCGCCCAGGTCATCGACGCCCTGACCGCCAACCCCAAGGTCTGGGCGCGCACGGTGCTGTTCATCACCTTCGATGAGAATGACGGCTTTTTCGACCATGCGCCGCCACCGGCCCCGCCGTCGCCCGACCCGGACGCCCCCGGCGGCTTCGCCGGGGCCAGCACGGCGGCGACGGATGACGACTATCACCGCCTGAAGGCCCCCGGCGCCGATGGCGACGATTTGAACCTGCGCGGCCGACCCTATGGCCTGGGGCCGCGCGTGCCCTGCTACATCCTGTCCCCCTGGTCACGCGGCGGCTGGGTGCATTCGGAGGTGGCGGACCACACCTCCATCATCCGTTTCATGGAAAAGCGCTTCGGCGTGATGGAGCCCAACATTTCGCCCTGGCGGCGGGCGGTGTGCGGCGACCTGACCACGGCCTTCGACTTCAAGACCCCCAACGCCAAGCTGCCCACCCTGCCGGAGACGGCGCCCACCCGGGAACGCGCCCGCGCCATCGTCGGCCAGGCCATCCCCGAGACGCCGGTGGCCCCGCCCCATCCGGTGCAGGAGGCGGGAACCCGGCCGTCGCGGCGGCTGCGCTACGCCCTGGAGGTGAGCGACCATGTCGACCCCGCCGCCGGCACCATCCGCCTGGATTTCGTGGCCGGCGCCGGCCAGGGCGCGGTGTTCCATGTCTATGACCGCCTGCGGCTGGACGCCATCCCCCGCCGCTACACGGTGGAGGCTGGCCACACCCTGTCGGGGGACTGGCACCTGACGGGGCCGGAGGGCGCCTATGACCTGTGGGTGCGGGGACCGAACGGCTTCCACCGCGCCTTCACCGGCACCCGCATGGGAACCGCCGGCCTCAGCTGGGCGGTTGAGGGCGATGCGCTGCGCGTCACCGTCGCCCCGGGCGGGGACGCCGGCGTGACCGTCCAGCCCGCCGCCTACAAGGACCAGCACCGTCCTTGGACGCCGGGGCCGGAGGGCGGCGTCATGCGCTGGCCGCTGCGCCCGACGCTGGGCTGGTACGACCTGCTGATCACGGGGGCACACGTCCAACGCCGCCTGGCGGGCCGCGTGGACGGGGACTGGCCGGCCACCACCGACCCGGCCCTCGCCTCCCCCGTCGCCGCCGGCTGAGGGCAATTATCGCTTTGATCCACGGCCCCGGCATGCGAATAGGATTTTTATAATACTTATCGCGAGGATCGGTGCCGGCCACCATAAGGCTGGCACCGTCAGCCGGAGGACTGGATCTCAAGATGGTGGGTTCAAGGAAAAGGGCGCCGTTCCCGCGGGCGGCGCTGTCTGGTTTCGTTTCCGCCCTGGCACTGACGGGGGCCCTGACAGTGGCCCTCACGACGGGGGCGAAGGCTGATCCGCTGGCGGTACTGGACCGCTACGGCGCCTATGTCTCGGTGGAGGGATACGGCGCCAACGTGGTGCGCGTCACCATCGCGGCGGAGAAGGATCAGGCGCTGAAGGGCCCCGGCTATGGCGTGCTGCCGGGTGCTGCCGACAACGCCGGCTTCCGCCACAACGGTGACTTGGGCGGCGACAGCTTCACCTCCGGCGCTTTGAGCCTGCATGTCGACGCCGCCAAGCCGCCGCATGTCCCCAGCCAGATGGAGAAATACTTCGCGCCCCAGCTGCCGCCCGTCACCCTGCAGGTGAAGAACGCGCGGGGGCAGGTGGTGCTGGACATGACCAGCTGGTCCATGGCGCCGCACACCGTGGCGGGGGAGAAGACCTACCAGGTGGGTGCCAGCTTCAAGGCGCCGGCGGACGAGCACTATTACGGCATGGGCCAAAACCAGGAGTCCCTGGGCCCGCTGGACCTGCGCGGCCGCACCCTGGACTGCAAGCACTGGTACGACGCCCCCGGGGGTGAAACCGTGTGCGTGCCGGTGCTGGTCAGCTCCAAGGGCTACGCCATCGTCTGGGACAACCCGGCGGAAACGGTGCTGAGCGCCGGCATCAACGGCGCCACCTCCCTCTCCTCCGCCGTGGGGGAGCGGGTCAGCTTCTTCGTCATCACCGGCGACACCCCGGCCGAGATTTACGGCGCCTACGCCCGCCTGACGGGCAAGACGCCCATCCCGCCCAAGGCCGCCTTCGGCCTGATCCAGTCCAAGGCGCGCTATGACAGCCAGGATGAGATCCTGCGCGTGGCCAAGACCTACCGGCAAAAGAAGTACCCGCTGGATATCATGGTGCTGGACTGGTTCTATTGGACGCGCATGGGCCAGTTGGACATCAACCCGGCGGAATTCCCCAACCCCGACGCCATGAACCAGGACCTGCACGCCATGGGCCTGCAGTCCATCGTCTCGCTCTGGCCGCGGTTCGAGACCTCGGGACGCTATTTCAACGAGCTGGACACCAAGGGCTATCTGCTGAAGGACGAGGACGGCAAGACCGTGGACGGCCTGCCCTTCCGCTCCGACCGGGCCGGCGCCCTGATCGACGCCACCAACCCCGCCGCCCGCGCGTGGTTCTGGGAGCATATCCGCGACAACGTGCTGAGCCACGGCTTCGACTATCCCTGGCTGGACGAGACCGAGCCGGACCTTGTGCCCGATGGCTTCTTCTATTCCATCGGTTCCGGCGACCGGTACCACAACGTCTTCCCCCTGCTGCATGTCGAGGGGGTGGCGCAAGGCCTGCGGGCCTGGCGGCCCAACCGGCGGCCCCTGATCCTGTCGCGCGCCGCCTATCTGGGATCGCAGCGCACCGGCGCCCTGTTCTGGTCGTCGGACATCAGCCCGCAGTGGGAGGCGCTGCGCCGCCAGATCCCGACCGGCCTGAACATGACGGCGTCCGGCATCGCCTATTGGGGCAACGACATCGGCGGCTGGCAGTACCTGCCGCAGACCACCAGCTATACCAGCACGCCTCTGGTCAGCCCGGCGGGGGCCGAGGAGACGGTGGGCCAGAACCATGACTATCCGGAACTGATGGTCCGCTGGTTCCAGTACGGCACCTTCCTGCCTACCCTGCGGCTGCACGGCGACCGCAAACATACGGAAATCTGGGCCTTCGGCGCGGAGGCGGAGGCCATCATGGCCCGCTATGACCGGCTGCGCTATGCCCTGATCCCCTATCTCTACGCCCAGGCCAAGGCCACCTACGACACGGGCGTGCCCTTCATGCGGGCCTTGTGGATGGACTTCCCCCACGACCCCAATGTCGCCGACATGGGCACGGAATACATGTTCGGCCCCGCCTTCCTGGTGGCGCCGGTGACGGAGGCCGGCCAGACGAGCAAGCCGGTTTACCTGCCCGCCGGCACCGACTGGTACAACTACTGGACCAACGAGAAGCTGGCCGGCGGCCAGTGGGTGACCGTGGCATCCCCCATTGACCAGATCCCCCTGTTCGTGCGGGCCGGGTCCATCCTGCCGCTGGGTGCCGACGTGCAATCGACGGCGGAGAAGCAGAAGATCGTGGCCCTGAAGGTCTATCCCGGCCGCGACGGCAGCGCCACCATCTATGACGACGACGGCCTTAGCCTGGATTACGAGAAGGGCAAGGGCGGCAGCGTCGCCACCCTGCGCTGGGACGACAAGGCGGGAAAGCTGACGGCCGAAGGTGCCCGCGAGCCCTTCGCCAAGGCGCCAGCCGACCTGGTCCAGGTCGTGGGTCGCTAGGCGAGCCCTGCCCGGCCTTTATAAGCGGGGACCTTGTAAGCGGGACCTTGTGACGGGCGTCATCGCCCCTGGGACCGGCCACGGCTATCGTCGTGGCCGTTTCCATTTCATGAGCATGGCTCAAGGAACCGCCCGGTTCGGTTGAGCATTGTCAAATTGTTGACGTTCCCGCTGGGGGTTAATAGCTTCCGGGCACAGCCTTTCGCTGTCGCGGGATGCATTAGGGCGGAGGGTGGCGATGGCGGTGCTGGGAGGGCGTTTGGCTTTGGTGCGCCGTGAGAAAGCAGCCGCGCAACTGACCGGCGACACCCTGTGGGACCGCATCCGGCAGGAGGCGGAGGCCGCCCTGGCGGGCGCCCCCATGCTGGCGCCCCTGTTCCTGGACTCCGTCATCAACCAATCCTCGTTCGAGACGGCGCTGTTCCACCGCATCGCGGCGCGGCTGAAGAACGACGTGGTGTCCCAGGCCCTGATCGTCGACACCTTCAACCAGGCGGCCGCGGACGACACCACCCTGGCCCCGGCGCTGCGCGCCGACATCGCCGCCGTGCTGGACCGTGACCCGGCGTGCGAGCGGCTGATCGAACCCTTCCTGTACTTCAAGGGCTTCCACGCCATCCAGACCCATCGCCTGGCCCACTGGCTGTGGATCAACGGCGCGCGCGACTTCGCGCTGTACCTGCAAAGCCGCTCGTCGGAGGTGTTCCAGACCGACATCCACCCAGCCGCGACCATCGGCCAGGGCGTCTTCCTCGACCATGCCACCGGGCTGGTGGTGGGCGAGACGGCGGTGATCGAGGATGACGTGTCGCTGCTGCAGGACGTGACGCTGGGCGGTACGGGCAAGGACATGACGGACCGCCACCCCAAGGTGCGCAAGGGCACCATCATCGGCGCCGGCGCCAAGATCCTGGGCAATATCGAGATCGGGGTCTATACGCGGGTGGCCGCCGGCTCCGTCGTGCTGCGCCCCACCGAGCCCTATTCCACCGTGGCGGGCATCCCGGCCAAGGTGGTGAAGGTGGACGACGCCGGGCGGGAGGCCGCCCGCGAACTGGACCAGGCGCTGAGCGACTTGGCCTACACATCCTTCAACTACTCGATCTGACGTCCGCCGCGCCTCGCTTTGTTGCGATTATCGGGCGTTCCCTTGACGGGCACCCGCGTTCAGTCAGGCTTGCCTTCCTGACCGTCGCCCCGTCGAGGAACCCGCCATGCGCGCCCGTTCGCTTCTGCCCCCCGTCCCCGCCGCCTTCTTCGGCATCGTCCTGGGCCTGACCGGCCTGGGCGGGTGCTGGCGCGCCGCCCATGACGCTTGGGGCCTGCCGGCGGCGGCGGGTGAGGCGCTGATGGCGATGGGTGGCGCCGTATGGGCCATCGTGCTGCTGCTCTACGGCGCCAAGTGGGTCAATCACCGCGCGGCGGCCATGGCGGAGGTGAACCACCCGGTGCAGTGTTGCTTCATCGGCTTGGCCGGGGTCGCCACCATGCTGGTGGCGGGCGGCGCCCTGCCCCATTCCCGGCCCGTTGCGCTGGCGCTTTATATACCGGGCGCCGTCTTCACCCTGCTGTTCGCGGTGTGGCGGACCGGGGGACTGTGGCAGGGGGACCGCGATCCGGCGACGACCACCGCCGTGCTGTACCTGCCGACGGTGGCCGGCAGCTTCGTCGCCGGCATCGTGGCGGCGGCGCTGGGATACAGGGAGGCGGGGCAGATGGCTTTCGGCGCCGGCTTCTTCGCCTGGCTGGCCATCGAATCCGTGCTGCTGCACCGCCTGCTGACCGCGCCCGGCCTGGCGGCCGCGCTGCGCCCCACCCTGGGTGTGCAACTGGCGCCGCCGGTGGTGGGCGCGCTGGCGCTGATCAGCGTGGCACCCGATTTGCCTCCCGTCTTTCCGCGCCTGCTGGTTGGCTATGGCCTGCTGCAGGCGCTGGTGCTGGCGCGCCTGCTGCCCTGGATTCTCAAGGACGGGTTCACCCCCGCCTATTGGGCCTTCACCTTCGGCGCCACCGCCCTGGCCACGACGCCGATACGCCTGGCGGCGCGGGGCGATACCGGTTTGATGGCGGACCTGGCCCCGGTGTTGTTCCTCGTGGCCAATGGCGTGGTGGGGGTGGTGGCGCTCGGCACGGTCTGGTGCATCCTTCAAGGACGCCTGCTGCCCCCACCTCCCGCCATTCCGGCCGCCCCCGCGACGGCGCCCTGACGCACCGAATATCCGGTTCGCCCAATATCCGGCCTGTTCAAGGTGTATGAGCGATCATCG